>NZ_JBTLQG010000014.1:0-127551 GCF_054461535.1 Flavitalea antarctica | reverse complement strand
TAGTAGTTTGGTAAAACGTCAGCTTTTCCAAGAGCGTCAATTTGCCCCGGATCGCCGTTCATATATAAGGTAAGACCGAAGTCATTTATTACCGAGCGAAAATCAGCAGCTGCGGCTGTGAATGCTGTTGTTGCAGCACCCTGGTCCCGGGTAAACCCCTCGAGTTCAGGCCAGCCATTCTTTTTCCATGATCCCCAATAAAGGTTAAGTTTTCCACGGAGAGACAAGGCAGATGCCTTTGTAGCTCTTCCCTGGGCAGATGCCTTTGCCGGAAGTTTTTCAATTGCGTAGGTATAATCTGCCAGGATAGAATCCCTGACCTGGCCGATTGGAAGGCGCGCCAGGCTTGCTACCTCAGCATTCTCTTGTACAACATTTGTGAAGTAGGGAACATCACCCCACATTGAGATCAGTTTGAAATAGGATAATCCACGCAGCATCCTTGCTTCCCCGATGATCACATCCAGGTTTGCAGGATTCAACACCACGCCTTCAGTCTGCATGCGTGATACGTTCTCTATTACATAGTTAGCACGGTTAACCGCACCATATAAATAACGATACATTTTATCCCAGTTACCGGAGTAACCACTTGGTTCATAACTGGCACCATTATATGCATCACCCTGTCTGAGATTCGTCTGGGTACTTCCGCCTCTTACTCTTGTGAACTCAGCATGCCCATCCATATAATAATCGCGGTCGAAACAATAACGTATTGAATTATAAAGACCGTTCAGTCCATATAGCGCATCAGCTTCAGTTTTCCAGAATTGTTCAGCGGCAAGATCCACTGTAGGCGTTTGCTCGAGCAGGTTCTTACGGCAGGATACCTGGAGCATACCTATGGATGCTAAAGCGAGAATAAATATCTTGTTAGTAATGAATTGTTTTTTCATATCAGCAGCTTTTAAAAACCAAGTTGAAGTACTAAAGAATAAGCTTTGGCAACCGGATAGGCCAAATTGTTATCACCACCTGATTCCGGATCAAGACCACGGAAAGAACTAGCTGTCCACAGGTTCTCCGCTGATCCCGCGATACGGAAAGTATTTATCCCCGCTCTTCTCATTAATGGTAACGAGAATGTATAGCCGACCTGGAGATTTTTTAATCTTACATAACTCATATCATCCAGCCAGAAAGTAGTATTCTCAATTCTGTTATTTCCTGACCCGCCCAGGCGAGGCCATTCACCACCCCTGTTTTCGACTGACCATGGTTGTGTAAAATGATCCCAGGTAGAAGCATAGCGTTGGGATCCGAAATTTGTATTGTTATAAATATTAAACCAATAATCTTTTCTGCCGGTAGCGGCATTTAAAAGAAAGCTGACATCGATACCTTTCCATGATGCATAGCCATTAAGCGCACCAAAAGTTGTTGGTCTGTCGCGCTGGCTGTTAGGCAATGCCTTCTGATCATTACCATCGATTCTTCCATCACCATTCAGATCCTGCCTTATTACATCACCCGGCTGAATACCCTGTGGTGTATTTTTGTATACATCCTGCCAGGTTTGTGCAATACCATTGGTTTCGTAAGTATAAATAAATCCATATGGCATCCCGATAAATGTACTTCCACGATTCAGGAACTCATTCCAGCTTTCCAGTTCTGTCTGGTTGTATGAGGCATTTAAAGTTATACCATAACTGAAGTCACGAACATGATCCTTCCACGAAAATGTACCTTCAATACCACGGTTACGCAGATCTCCGATATTGCGTCTTGGAGGAGGATTATATGCGCCGGTAAGCAGGATAGAAAATTCTGAAGGACGGTTCATCCCGGTTGTCTTACGATCATAAACATCTATCTCTGCAGTAAGCCTGTTAGCCAGGAAACCAAGTTCGAGGCCGATATTTAAAACAGCTGTTGTTTCCCATGTAAGATCGGGATTCACGAGTTTGGTGTTAACAAAACCCCGCTGTACCGCTATGCCATATATGTAGGGATTGGAAGTAAGGGTATTCTGTTGTTCGTATCTTCCAACGCCGCTGTTGTTTCCAAGCTCACCATATGAAACACGGAGTTTACCATTTGTCAGAAACCGATCGGTGAACCCTTTCAGGAAATTTTCTTCGGTGAATCTCCAACCAACTGCAACAGATGGAAAAAATCCAAACTGGCTGCCAGGAAGAAACTTTGAGGATCCGTCTACCCTGAAATTACCCTCGAGCAGGTATTTACCATAGGCGTTATAATTAACACGCCCGATATAAGACTGAAGTCCTTCTGTGCTGGAATTACCACCCGTTCCCTGGATATCAGTCAATGCTGCATCTATTTCCCGGAGTGAAGGATGCAGACGATCATTTCTCGAGCTGCCCTGGAACCTGTCGTACCAGTATTCCTCGCTGTAAACAAACAAAGCACTGATATCGTGATTGCTGCCAATGGTGGTGTGATAATTCAACCGGCCATTCAGCATTGTTTTATAGCCGGTATTGGTGTTGTTGCTGATACCAGCATTCTGACCAACATAAATCCGGCTGCCAAAACTGTTTGTTTGAAAGTTGAAGGCCGTATTAGGAGTACTTGCATTATAGCTAAACTGGTTGTAATAATTTAATGCATATTCCACTGTACCGGTTAATCCTTTAAATGGAGTCCAGTCAAAATACATACTGGAGTTTACTTCCTGCCTGTCGCGGTTTGTTAGCTGATTTACATAAACTGTATAAGGATTGTAAGCCTGTGGATCTTCGCCGTAAGCCATTACACCTCCATAATAGCCTGTAACAGGATCGTATGGAGTTATACCAGCAATAGCATACTGCATATCGAATCCGGCAGTATTTGCAGGGTTGGGATCAGTAAATCCTTCTTCCAGAGCAAATTTGAATTTTGACCAGTTGCCATTGAATTTAACGCCGGCGTTCATATTACTGCGCACCTTATAATCAAAATTAAAACGTGCATTGTATTGCTTATACGTATTGTTGATCTGCATTCCAACCTCATCTTTTACACCTGCGGAGATAAAGAAATTTGATTTATCGTTGCCACCTGAAGCGGAAAGATTATAGTTTTGGAAAGTACCATCCTGCATGATAATATCCCACCAGTCAGTATCCGGATATCTCAATGGATCTATCATGCTTAAGGCCATCCACTGATCTATCGTACCATTTTTAAATTGCTGATTCTGGGGAAGTGTTCCTATAGCTGCACGGCGTTGATGTAAAGTTAACGCACGTGCGTAGTCGTTTACAAACTGGTATCCTCTGGTTGGCTTCTGAATAGCCATGTTAGAGTTGAAATTGATGGCTGTTTTCTTCTGACCCTTACCCGACCGGGTGGTTATGAGAATTACACCGTTTGCGGCGCGGGAACCATATACAGAAGCTGAAGTTGCATCCTTCAAAACTGAAACCGTCTCAATATCATTGATGTTAATACGGTTAATATCCACGTCAGGCATTCCATCTACAACGATCAACGGGCTACTGTTGTTAACAGTACCGAGACCCCGGATCAGAAGAGACGCATTGTTGCGACCCGCCATACCAGAATTCTGAACAGCCTGCAGACCAGGTACCAACCCTGTTAACCCCGCAGAAATATTTGGCAATGCCCGACCTGTTAATTTCTCATCAACATTTACCGTTGATACTGCCCCGACAAGATTCACTTTCTTTTGCTTACCATAACCGACTACAATAACATCTGTCATAGATGTCATTGTCGAGCGCATACTCACATTATACTCACTCCGCTCATCGACCTTATCGGTCGTTGTTTCATAATTGAGCGATGAGAATACAATAGTACTGCCGATAGCAGCATTTAATGTAAAACGCCCATCCGCCCCGGTAGTTGTTCCTGTCGTTGAGCCCAATACTGTGACAGATACATCGGGGATAGGAGCACCAATTGAATCTTTTACAGATCCTGAAATCGATTTCAACTGAGCCTTAGAAACGAGCGGGGAAAGTAGTGAGGAAATTAACAGGGTGAACACGAATAAAGGAATCTTTATCCGCCGGTGGCGAGTCTGTGGCATAAGCAATCAGTTTTGATTTTATTTTAATCTAGCAAACTCAAACTTGCTAAAAAAAGCTGGAAACGTTTTCATAAACGGAACATTTATTTACTGAAACGTTTTCGTAAATTTTTGAACCGCAGCTTTTTTATAAGATATTGATTGAGAACCAATCAGTAAACGACCTAAGCGTTTACCCTCAGTACTCTGCAAACGTTGCCGGGATATCCGCTCAATGAGACATTTTATTACAATAAAATGCTGCAAAACCCCGGCGATCAAAATTTTAATCCCGATCACTGGCATTACTATCGGAAATCTTATATTTTGTGGCTTTCAATTACTGACCGTACGACCCGGCTCTATGATCACTAAACGTTTGCAGCTTCTGTTAGTCTGCCTGTTACCCTTCTGTGCGGCATTCGGACAGGGCTGCCCTGCCAACATTGATTTTGAGCATGGCACATTTGACGGCTGGGATTGTTTTATAGGATCGACCTCCGTCGACAGCAATAAAAATGTCATTACCCTGAATGCATCATCGCCGCTGCCCGGCCGGCATGAAATGATTACCAGCTCATCAACAGGCATTAAAGACAAATATGGAAACTTTCCCATACTTTGCCCTTATGGTGGCAGCTCATCCGTAAAACTCGGCAACGATCTGACCAACTTCGAAGCCGAAGGTTTGTCATATACGTTTACCGTACCTGACCTGGTCGATACATTCAGCTTCACATATTATTATGCGGTTGTTTTCCAGGATCCTAACCATGTGGAAGTTTCCCAGCCAAGATTTTTTGTTACGGCCTATGATGTGGAAAGCGGTGAACTCATAAACTGCGCCTCCTATGATTATATAGCTACGGGTGGAATTCCGGGTTTTAAACAATCAACCTACCAGACAGATGTCCTTTATAAGGAATGGTCACCGGTCTCCATCCAGTTCGCCGGTCTTGCAAACCGCAAAGTGAGGTTAGAGTTCAAAACGGCGGATTGTACACTGGGAGGCCATTTTGGATATGCATATATCGATGTAGGCTCCGGTTGCTCCAATATCCTGGCTACCGCGCCTTACTGCATCGAATCGAATTCCATCATTCTGAATGCTCCTTACGGCTTTAAAACGTATACCTGGTACAATGAAGATTACTCACAGATCATAGGGCACGAGCAGTCGCTCACATTAAGTCCGCCACCCGCAACAACCGGTTCGTTTCATGTGGATATAGTTCCCTACCCCGGTTATGGCTGCAGGGATACCGCCAGCGCATTTGTGGTACCGAGACCTGTACCACCCACGCCAGCGGCAGACTCGCTGCTCGTCTTCTGTCAAAATCAGCGAGCGGACGATTTCAAAACAACAGCCGATCCGGGCAACGACCTGGTTTGGTACACCCAGGAAACCGGTGGTACCGGCAGGTTCAATAGTCCGGTTATTTACACTGCTGCTCCATATGATACAACCTTCTGGGTTTCACAGAAGGAACTGTTTGGGTGCGAAAGCGAACGAACCCCTATGATGGTTCGTATACAACGATCACCAAAGGTCTCATTTGCCTCAAACGATGCTTTTCAATGCCTGAGTAATAATAGTTTTAGTTTTAGCAGTACTTCGGATAACCTTAGCAACAGTAATTTTTTATGGGACTTCGGTGATGGTACCAGGGATTCTGTTTCAGGTAGTGTTGCCAGTCACCGGTTTGCTGATTTTGGTAACTACAGCGTGAGGCTAACGGTCATGAACGACCGAACCTGTTCGAACGAATCTGTTGGCTTTGTGTCCGTGGGGGCCAAACCTGTTGCTGCTTTTCGCGCGCCGCCGGTTATCTGTGAAAACGAGGCTTCCGTTCAGCTACTTGACAATTCAGCTGTTCCTGGAGGCGGATCCTCTATGACCCACTGGTGGTGGGAGATTGATAAAACAACGTACACAGGTCAGACCCCTGCCGCATTTGGTACAAAGGGCGCAGGTTACCTCAGCGTAAGATTAGCTGTGAGAAGTGCTGCAGGGTGCGAATCAGACACCATTCTGCGCATACTTCCCGTCCGTTATAAACCAAGAGCCGGTTTCAGGTATTTATCACCGTTATGCAATAACGAGCCTGTCCGCTTCCAGGATTTATCGACCATGCCCTCTGCTTCTCCTGACCGGGTTTCGGGATGGTACTGGCAACTTGACCAGGGGCCTTCCATCAACAATGCTAACCCGGTTATGCATATCAACAGCGGCCTCCACGAGGTGAAGCTGATTGCAGAGAGTAATATGGGTTGCAAAAGTGCAATAGCAGATACCACTCTCTTTGTGCATCCCAAACCACTTATTGCATTAACCATAAATGATTCCTGTGTAAGAAGACTCGTTAACTACCAGGCAAGTGCACAATTGCAAAATGTTACGAAATGGCTCTGGAACTTTGGCAACGGGCAATTCCCTTCCGGGGACAAACACACCAGGACATACGCAAGCGAAGTCTCATTCCCGATTACCTTGATTGGCCAGACCAATGAAGGCTGCAAGGATACAGTGTTCCGCCGGTTCAGGATCTTTGAGAACCATGCCAACGCCGGAAGGGATACAATCGTTGCGAAAAATGAACCTGTAAAGTTATTTGCACGCGGCGGTACCGGGGTTAAGTATGCCTGGAGCCCGGCGGATGGCCTGGATAATACATCAGCAGAGAACCCGGTTGCTACTTATGATAAGGACCAGCTTTACAGGCTGCGGGCAATTTCGGACCAGGGCTGTGAGGCATATAGCGAAATATTTATAAAACGATATGCCGGACCCGAGCTTTATATTCCAAATGCCTTTACACCAGACAACGATGGTAAAAACGATGCGTTAAAAGTATTCCCGGTCGGCATCCTCAAATTCGGATACCTGGCAATTTATACCCGGAACGGACAACTGGTCTATCGCACGACGGATTACTCGCAGGGGTGGAATGGCATGTTTAATGGTAAAAGGATGGAGAGCGGCACTTATGTTGCCGTGGCCCAGGCCGAGGATTACCGTGGCAAAGCAATGATGAAAAAAACTACGGTTATGCTATTACGTTAGTTTTAGCCCCCGAAGCAGGTGATATCTATTTTGAATTTAGTTTTTGAAACGGTATAATAGTACTGCTTCCCGCCATTCCGGCTTTGGGCGACATAACTTCCACTGTAGTCATTTTCTTCGATTCATCCCAGTCTGCCTTGAATTGTTCACCGGTACCATTTACTTTTTTATTGATGGTGAGGATAAGGCTTCCGAGCTTTTGGGTCGGTTCTGAAACGGTTATTGCGTCCTTGTCAACCATGATGATGCAAGGCTGTTTTGCAGACAGGCTAAAGCCGGCAAACTGCAAGGTACCTGGCTCATAAAAAACCGCCTGGGTTATCCCGGATTTCCGGTTGGTTACAGCCTGCATGCTGGTGGTGTTTGACAAGACTTCAATGCCTGGATTTTTAATATAACTGTCAAGGTCACCCGAAGACGCATTTGGAACGACTATGTAAGCATAGGAAGCGTTTGTTGTTTTCCTGCCATGATCCAGCCAGGCCGAGAACACTTCTTTTTTCACGGGGTCGGTGGTCGCCCACGACTGGTGATTGATCTGCCGCCAGTTCCCGGTTACTTCGTGATTAAGCAGTTGCAGATCCACAGCGGCGGGGAAGAGGTATCCGACGCTATCGTGCAACACCCATTTTACTTTTTGCAGCTTATGATCACCTCTCCTGAGGGTTGATCTGCCGTTTGCATCACTTACCATCACTTCTTTTTTCAGTAAAGTCTGGTTCAGGGTTGTGTACACAGACGAATCAGTATCGGTCGAAATTCCTGTTCCCAGGCATACGTACTCCCTGTCAAACATAAACCAGGCTTTTTTGGCTTTGAGGGGGTCATGCACACTGATAAGATCTATCGCGGCAGCACCATAGATGCCATTACTGACACCACCCGAAAATTCGGATAGTCCCTTTTTCGCAAGTTCTTTCCAATGCGCTACATCAGCCTTCTGCAGAATCGTGGCACCCGGAATTTTTTGCCAGTCCCAAACGGGATAGATATCAAGATATTCATCGCCCCTCCTTGATATGAAGTTTGATCCATCACCGAAATGATGCATTTTAAGGCCTTCCTCATTATGTGGTTGTTCCATGTTATTTGCACGGGAAGAATGCATACGAACAGATGCAAAATATGTTGGTCGTTGATGTACGAGGTATGATGAATGCCAGAAAAACCGGTCGCTTTTCGTTGAAGGACGAACCAGTCCTTTGCGAAGCCGGATGATCTGATCAAGTTCAGCAGAACGGTATTCTGAAATTTTCCGCAGGTTTTCAGGCAATTCAGTACCGGCTCTTTTCAAAGCACCCATCCTTGACATATCCCGGTTCTCGGCACCGGGGTCAGAATAGATCCCGTAGACCATGGATTTACAGATGCCATCGAGAAAATAATCTATCAACAACCTGGTTGCTTCCTCCGGTAACTTAAAACGCGTGCCGGATATTTTTACTGCCCAGTAAGCAAATGAATTTGCAAAGCTGGTACCATAGGTGAGGGTTGAAATAACGTTGTCTGTGCGGTGATGAAAACTCAAATCCGGTTTGATCCCGCGGTCGGTGGTAATTTTAATTTCGGAAGCCATCACCTTTATGACCCGCTCCAGTACAGCTTCATCGCGGGTAAATAAAGCCTGCTTTCCCAACATCCCGGCAATCGGTAAGAGGTCCCCACCCGGCCTTGCACCAAAGGCTTCAAGGTTCGCACGGTTTGCAATCTTCAATCCCGCGCTCTTCTGATTTTCGGTAAGATGAGTATCCATCAGCATCAGGATATTGATCATAAACTGGGGTGTTCCCATTTCGTTCCACCACCAGTTCTGGCAACGGAAATCGTATTTGAGCCAGTAGTCCAGCGCTGTACTTAAAACCTTTTTGACCGACGCGTCATTGAGAAATGGTGAAGTTTTTTTGCTGATGGCACGGGCAAGGGTAACCATATTCTCAAGATGAATTCTATGCTCAAAGCCTGTGCGTGATGTATCAACATAGTTTATCCCCGGCCACGTGCCGTCGCTCCGGATCGTCTTAACCAGCGTTTCAACTTCCTCCCTGCTTACTGATGGTTCCTGGAGGTCGGTGATAATGCGTAGTCTTATCGTTTCGAGATCATCGTCAGTGACACTGCTGGTTTGTGTGTTTGACTCAATATGTTTTTTGCCGGGGTCTGCATTCAGCCCGGCGGTTGATAAACCGAAGAAAAGAATGCAGGCAATGATAAATTTGAGATCTGTACGCATAATAATGGTGGGAATAATAAACTGATATTAGTAAGTTATATGGATCGGTTCCTGTATGATCAAAAAAGTTATACGGATCGGTTCCTATATGATCAAAAGAATTATACGGATCGGTTCCTGTAAGATCTAAAGAAACTTACACGGATCGGCTACGTTTGATCAGAAGAACAGATCAATTTGCTGCAATAATAAATTTCATATTATCCTTTGCTTTGGGTTTTATGACATCGAAGTTGATGCGGTAGATGTTATCTCCCCATTTCTCGATGATCCCCTTATCTTCCATGGCAGTCAGCGGAATCTTTTCGACCTGGGCACGCATTTTACTTTGATCAAATGCAACCTTGAAGTCTTTTGCCTTACCATCTCTGTCCTTGAAATGAATTATGACTTCACCGGCTTTTGTGACCTCTGCGGGATAACAGGTCATCAGGTGTTGCGTAATCTTTTCAGCCTTATCAAGTACCAGGTCATCAATTACCGTAACATTTCTTTGCCTGTTAAGTGTTACGGCACGCTGCCATGATCTGACACCGGCCTCAGCAGGATAAGATGCCGCGATGTCCATACTTATTACAGCTGCATCCTTGTTGTTTTTGTATTTCACATTTCCCGCCCTGAACCTGGATCCCGGTGGTTGCGTAAAGCCATTGATGGTTGGCACATTGTGATAGTCTGAGCAATTGTACCAGATCTCGTAACGTTTATCGCTGAAGGTCTTGCGGGTATAGGTACCTCTGCCAACATCAATCAACAACGGCAAGCCATTATAATAAACAACATAATTACCTATATCATTATGATTATGACTTTCATCGTTGTGCCCTCCCTTCGCCGCTACAAAAAACCCGTCTACGCTGCCTTGCCGGTCCCTGGCAAGCATTACCTGGATATCCGGCAACCAGACTTCTCCCGGTAACGGTAAACGCTGCTCTGCTTTTTGAAATTCATCCTGCAGAAACAAAGAATAAAAATTTCTGAAGTAGTGAAACCGGCCTAATTTATTGTCCTCATCTTTTCGGTAAAAAGCACCGAAGGCCATCATATCATGGTCACCAATATCTTTACCGAAACGATAAATCATACTTGCCGCCATTGTCGGCTGCGGATCTGCGTCTGCAAAATTCAGAAAATAGTCTTCACCTATCTGGGCACGATAAATGAAACGACCCATGTTTTTTATCTTCTCGTCGTCATAGATGTATTTGAATGCATTATTACTCGCAAGATTAAGCAAAGAAATATTATCATACAATGAAGCCGCCGCTGCTCCCCAATATCCCGGGCCTTCGTCGCAGCCACCATCCATGGGATAAGGGTTTACAAATTCGTCCAGCACCTTCAGGATCTTTTCTACCATTGCCACCCGCTTATCTTCATTTTTCTCTACCAGCAAGGCAGTATTCAGCCAGTTGGAACAGATCCATGGATTCCAGTTATTTGGTGGTCTCCCATTGGCATTTTTAGTCATCCATCCATGCGGCTTATTCATCAGTGGCTCGAACAGCCGCCTATTGGTTTCAACATAGATCCGTTTGCGGATCTGCGGTGATACCGCGTCCAGTTTTTCACCCATATAATAATCCACCCAGGCAAGGAATGTACCTGTTTCTGCCGCGAACAGGTCAACAAATGGAGCTGTTACATCCACGAGTCCCGAATATTCTTTTCCACGGGGAAGATGCGCCGGAACACCCCACCAGGACTCTTCACAAATCGACCATACGCCATTGATGATAGCATCGGTGAACCTTCCCTTGTTTTCATAAATCTCCGCCATTAGCAACGTACCAAGCACATTTCTTTTTTCAAAACTTACCGATTGGTATTCATTCCTGTCACCGGTGCGTTCTATCAGCAATGATTTTGTAGCGGGGATATACGGCCATTGATAATCTTTAAGTGAATCTGCCTGCCTGAGAAACCCCTGTAACATTTTCTGATCAGCCTTTGACCAGGCTTCCCTGTCATCAGCTTTCGGAAACGGCTTCCAGCTGGATACCGGGATCAGTACTTTCTTTAAGGCGGCAACATTGTATTTGCCGCTGAGCAGGTTTTTGCTTTGTGCTGATAAGGACAACACGCAAGCTGTAAACATTACAGCAATCAGTAACAGTTGTTTTCTCATAACCATCAGTTTAGTTGATTCTTCCGGTCACCAATGCCGGCCTTTGAAACTCCTCCTTCATATCATAAGGCAGTTCGTATACAGCACCATTTGAGTCAGTAAAAAATAACTTTGAGACAGACAGGGTATCAGCATTTCCATCTGCCCAGATCGCCTGGAACCCAGGATGCATAACAGATGGCCGCCTGGCATAGGAATGATTTCGTGTGCTGTTTGACGTTAGTACACGTTTTTTCTGCCAGGTGTATCCCCTGTCTCGGCTTTGCCAGACAGCCATTTCCCCTCCCGTTCCATTGATCTGTGGCCCTGGTTCTGTTGGCCCTACTACCTGCCAGGTATTGCCAAGTATATACAGGGATCCCATATCGTAGTTATGTGACGACCTGCAAACCGTGCTTGATTCCCATTTATTGTTCTTCCATTGCAGTACAACCCATTGCCGGAGATTTCCGGCTGGTCCCGGTTGATGACTATTGCTTATCACAGCCAGGATAACAGGATTACCCGCATCATCAAAATTTATGTCGTTCAGGTAAACAAGCTTCCCTTCTTTTTCATAATCCTTTACAAGGGCCTCATTCATTTTGCTGGTCAGCGGGGTCTGGACCCCCGTACCGGAGATGGTTGTCCAGGACTTGCCCAGGTCGCTGGTTTGCAGCAAATAAATATTGGTTCTTTTGTCAACATTTCCCCCGGGATGATAATTAAAGACAGTGACGATCTTGTCGTGCCATTTATTAGAAACCTGGTAGTGTCCGCCCATTCCAGCCAGCTTACTATCCGCGGACCAAGATAAACCATCGGCGCTGGTTGACCAATAGAGTTCTCTTCCGTTGGTATATTTAGTAAAAAGATAAAAAAAGCCTTTACCCTCCACCCACCATGGCTGGGGATAAGTCATATCCGCTTCCCGGATCTTTTCGAAAGCATCAATCTCATACGGCTTACGGCTTTTGAATAATAATCCAGGCCTGCTTGTGTTGCGGCCACTGACAAAAATCCATATGAATCCTTTCTCGTCAATGGAAATGGAAGCGTTATCATGGGGATCATCCACACCCATCTTGTCATAAACGATCACGGGTTTAGGTACCTGTTTTTTTGAATGATCAAAATATGACAACATAATCAACAAATGCTTTGCATCTGCTTTGGTGGTACCACCATAAACAAAAAAAGTCTTGTTCGCTTGCGGTGAATAAACCGCAATGGGAATATGGCTGGATGTATAGGTTCCCAGTCCCCCGGAATACTTATCTCCATATTGAGAAAACTGACCGAGTGTAAACCAAATGCCTCTATAACCATTTACGGTTGGCAGTTGTGCGTAAGCCCGCGTAAAGAGAACGATTGCGAAAAATGCAAAGAAAGTCCTTATCAATATGCTTTTTATCATCTTATCTCTGCATGTTACTTCCACGACTTAAGAGCAGGTAATTTTTTTGTTGCAACCGCCTTCGAACCTTGCGGTACCAGGGTCACTTCCAGGGCATTTTCGCTGTTAGCCGGAAGCATCACTTCAAAGCCAACGAGGATAGTGCCGGGATTTGGGGCATCATAACTGTTCGGCGGATCTGTTGACCAGGTTTTCATTGTTACTTTGACGGGTGACCTGACCTCTAGTATCAGCTTTTTACCATCCTTTGTGAGTTCAAGTGAATTGTCGGAGATTATCTTTACTTCGGCGGGTGTAAGCATCGTCCACCGCACCTTTGCAGATTTATCACCGGTTTTAATTTCATCCCTTACAACCACATATGATTTGTCAACGATCGCGATACCCCTGACTGATTTGGCCACCATACCCTTATAAACTTCGGACATATCGGTAACCGCATTCATATTTGCGGGGGATGTTCCTGCGCTCACAATCGGTGCATATCCTTCCACCAGCTGATGCTGGCTGTCGATAGCAAGCGTATTGTGAACGAGGTTCGTGTACCGAAACACGGTCCAGCGCTGAGCGTCCTGTGTTCTGCCGAATAACTTGATGCCCTTTGATTCGAGTGACTCATAATTCTGCATACCGAAATCCATCGCCCATCTCACTCCGTTTGCATCCATCACGAATGAGCCGATATCCATATGTGCATGATTAACACCTACAGATCCGCCCTTAAAGCCTACATAGATGGCATTGGTATCCGTCCAGGAAGTACGCATCAGGGCAACGGGATTTTTTCCCTTACCCACCCACATTGTTTCCTTTGGTGGTTTGATATTGTTTATTGAGATGCCATTACTCCAGATCAGGGCCGCCGGAAGCAGGCGATTGTTTACAAATCTTGTCGCTGAGCCCGTCAGGAGGTGACTGCGTTCGACCCATAACAGCGATGGATCCTTTACTTTGGATGCGAACCAAAACATGGCGGGTTGGAAACCACCCTCGTTCCCTGCATCAGAATAATTAAACGGTTTGCCTGAAGGGCCTGTCATATTCTGCAGAAAACCTGCCGTGCGAAGAAACCCGGGCCTGGCTGAGAGGCCAAAATCCTTTCCAAACAATTTTTCAATAGCACTTACGAACATTACATTAAAGCTTGTTCCGTATCCCCAATAGCCATAACCCTCAGGGTATGCACCATCAGGTCCATAATCGGCCATTGATATCACAATAGTCTCCAGGGCGCGGTTGATTATTTTACGGGCGAGTTCCGGATTATCCTCATAAATGGCCATGGCTCCATAAGTCATGCCGGCATTGCACACCTGGTTCCAGTTGTGTTCAGCCCTCAGGAATGAATTGTTTTTGGGATCAAGCGAAGGTTCGATTCCTTTCTTGATAATTGCTGCCTTTATTATGGTTTTTGTTGCTTCAGGCAGGTCTGCATACAACCAATCGTATCCTATAGCCGCAGCCATAGTCATCTCCGCTACATCCAGGAAATGCGAAGGGTTCCAGTCGCTGAATTTTGAAATGGCAAGCAGTTCCTGCTCGGCCCTTTTTAGGAAGGCCGGATCTTTCGTCATCCGGTAACCATAAGAAAGCATGAAAATTCTCCGGAGCGCCTCACGGGATTTGTCAAGCAAACGCCTGCCTATTTGTATACGCTCAACCGGTGGCTCATTTACCAGTCGCCTGCATTCATTGACAATGCCAGATTGCATATTTTGCCAGATCTGGTCACTTTCGATAGTTCTTTTGATTACATTCTCCTCATCTTTAGCCAGCAGAATCCGCGGATGTTGGGGTAATTTGAAATTTTGGCCTATAAAATCGGTTTGACCGGTAGCTTTACCTACACAACAAATCATTGCGAGGACTAACACGGGTAAAGTGCAGCGTAGTTTCATATAGCAAATGTTTCTTCCTGATGCAGGATCGCAATCTGAATTAAAAAAGAGCCTTAACCAAGGCAAAGCAGTGATTAGCACCACATAAAAAAGGAAATTAGCAATTAACAATCACAATAAACAGAAGCCGGATTATTTGACAACGAAATTTCTACGAAAACGTTTCAGTAAATAAATCAAGAATTTCTGAAAACGTTTCCAGCTTTTTTTACCAAGTTTGACCCTGCTGTATTTAAAACCTAAAAACGAATTGCTTATGCCTGCACAAGCTGCCTGCGGCCTTGTCCCACCTCGTTGTTATGTTTCCGTAATCCGAACCATATAACAAAAATGACTTAATTGAAATCGATTTCAGCAACAATCGCAGAAATCACCGGGACAATAAAGCACCACATGAAAAAAAAGATCGAGAAGAAAAATGGTATACAGGATATAGCCGAAGCACTGCATTTATCACCCGCAACTATATCGCGTGTTCTGAATAAACACCCCCACGTACACGAGGCTACGCGCACAAAGGTGATGGCTATGGTAGAACAGATCGGGTATCGTCGCAATGTCATGGCATCGGGTCTGAGGACCAATAAGACGCATACCGTTGGCCTCATCGTGCCAAGGATCTCCATGTTCGTTCATGCTGAGATTATTACCACCATCCAGAATGGGCTGCACGGTCATGGTTACAACCTTATTATCTGCCAGTCTAATGATTCAGTTGAAATGGAAAAGGATCTTGCAGAAACTTTATATGCAAGCCGTGTTGACGCCGTAATCGTTGCCTGCACATTATATACATCAGATTTCAGCCACTTCGATATCCTGATGAAAAATGATATCCCGGTAATTTTTTACGACCGGGTGCCGGTTAAACCATACCCTGGTTGTATCATAAAGGGCGACGACTTCAGGGGAGCCTATCTCGGCACTTCTCATCTGATTGAGCTTGGATGCAAACGTATCGCTTATATATCTGGTCCATTGATCTGCAGTATATATGTGGACCGTTATTCAGGTTTCAAAAAAGCCATGGCGCAGCATGACTTACAGGTCGATAAAGACATGGTCTTTTACCAGGAGCTGAATGCAGATAATGCCCGCAAAGCAATGCACATGTTGTTTGCAAAAAAGCCATATCCTGAAGCCATCTTTGCCGCTAACGATGTGACCGCGCTGGCTGCTTTAGGTTTTGCCAAGGAGATCGGGATCCAGGTACCGAAAGAACTTAAGATCGTGGGATATTCAAATGATCCGCGTTCCGCTATAGTATCACCCTCCATTACCACCATTGAACAGTTCCCGACCCAGATAGGGAAAATAATCGTGCAGGAACTACTCAAAATTTTGAAAAATGGAACGGGCGGAATTGCCATAGACCCAAGCCCGATTATAACACCGGTTGAGCTGATCCGGAGAATGTCAACGTAATTGATGTGATGAAAGCATTATTGGGTGATGAGTTTTGAGTGATGAGTTATGAGTGATAATATTGAAAGATGCACTTTGAGAGACAAATACAGATTCGTTTTTGACGACAAACTGTAATGGGGGCGAGGAAATAATGAGAATTGAAAACAACTGAAATACTATAAATGATGAAAAAACTAATCGTAAGTGCATTCGCGTTGTTCATTGCTGTTGCAGTATCAGCGCAGCCGTCGAAAAAGGTGATGAAGAAACTTATAGATGAAAATATGCAGTTTGCGGCCCAGCAATATAAGTTGCTGATGAAAAATACGCCGGACACTGTTATGCCAAGATCATATAATGCAGAAAAACAGCAGTTGATTACCAGCAACACAAAGTGGTGGTGCAGCGGCTTCTACCCTGGCACCCTATGGATGATCTATGATGAAACGAAAGACCTCGCAATAAGAACAGAGGCGTTAAAAAGACTTGCCCTGCTGGAACCCACAAAAAATTATACAGGCAACCATGACCTTGGGTTTATGATGTACTGCAGCTTCGGAACTGCTTATGCTATAACTAAGGAACCGGCATATAAAGATGTAATTTTTACTGCCGCATCTTCACTTTCCACGAGGTACCGCCCCTCCATCAAGGCCATCCAAAGCTGGAACACCAGTGAAAAATTTAAATGCCCGGTGATCATTGATAACATGATGAATCTCGAGTTACTCGAGTGGGTCACCCAGAATGGTGGCGATAAAAAATTCCATGAGATAGCCGTGAATCATGCCAATACAACGATGAAAAATCAGTTTCGTCCTGATTTCAGTTCCTGGCATGTTATTGATTACGATCTTCAGAAAGGAGAGGTATACAAGAAGCTGACCCACCAGGGCTATTCAGACGAATCTGCCTGGGCAAGGGGCCAGGTCTGGGGACTGTACGGGTACATTGTAATGTATCGTTTCACAAAAGATCCCGCATATCTTTCCCTGGCAAGAAATATTGCAAAGTTCGTGTTGAAGCACCCGAATCTTCCGGCAGATAAGGTTCCATACTGGGATTTTAATGCACCTGATATTCCAAATGCAAAACGCGATGTATCCTCTGCCTCTGTGCTGGCTTCGGCATTGCTTGAATTATCGCTGTACACCAATGGCAGGGAAAGCAAGGACTATGTTTCAACTGCAGGTGATATCTTACAGGTATTATCAACCCCCGCATACCGTGCCAAAGCCGGTACGAACGGAGGGTTCATCCTTGAGCATAGTGTTGGACATCTGCCCGGCAAATCAGAAATTGACGTGCCCCTGACCTATGCTGATTACTATTTCATCGAAGCGCTCCAACGCTATAAGAAATGGGCGTTATAGGGAGTGATGAGTTATGAGTTATGAGTGATGAGTTATGGGTGTTAGTGTTGTCAACTCATAACTCATCACTCATAACTCATAACTCATCTCGTGCTTTCCCTTTGAATTAGTGTGGACTGAAGAACGATGTTTTCATCTTTTAGCTGGAACATCTTTTTATCCAGCGCCTTGAACAGCATGGTGGCAGCTTCACGTCCCATCTCATATGCGGGTTGTGTAATAGTGGATAGCGAAGGGTTCAGGAAGTCAACCGTCTCAAGATTCGAAAAGCCAATGATTTTTACATCATTAGGGATATTCAATTTCAGTTCCCGGCAAACAGCATATGCTGTCATAGCATACTTTTCAACTGAAGCAAAAATTCCATCCGGCTGGTGCTCGTTAAGAAGTGATTTTATCAGGTTGAAATCAATGCCATGCTCATTTGTACATTCAATGATGAGAGACTCGTCGACCGGTATATTAAGATCGTTCAGCGCCTTAAGATAACCACGTAATCTCTTGCTGCCGATCGACAGATTCTTTGAAATTCCAAGGTGGGCTATCCTTTTACAGCCCTGTTCAACAAGGTGCCTGGTGGCGAGTTGGCCGCTTTCAAAGTCGTCTGTGGTAACCTTTACAGTATCGAAGTCTTCGCATACCCTGTCAAAAAAAATGATCGGAAGTCCTTTTTTCTTGAGGTCATGGAGATGGAGAAAATCTTTGTCATTATGTGCCACCGAAATCAGTACCCCGTCCACTCTCCCACTATTAAGATGGCGGGTAAACGCTATCTCATTTGCAAAATCATCATGGGTCAGATAGATCAGAACGTGATATCCCTTTTCACGGGCCACAAACTCGATCCCATTGATGGCCAGGGCAAAGTAGTTGTTGGCTATCTCGGGAACTATCACCGCGATGGTTTTGCTTTTGTGCTTTCTTAAACTGCTTGCATGGGGATTAGGCTGATAGTTCAGTTCATTGGCCAGATGTAGAACCTTTTCCTTTGTCTCCTTGCCAATATCATGGCTATCCCGCAAGGCTTTGGACACGGTTGAAATAGAGAGATTGAGAAGTTGAGCAAGTTTCTTGATATTTACTGATTCCATAAATGGGCCTTAACGGCTTCAATATAATTAAATTTCAGGCAAGTAGAAATGTTTTTGTAAGGTTACACCTGTGGTGGTTAAGAGTTGGCATGCATCGGGGGGAACGTTATTTTTGTACGATGGATTATTTCAAAAAGCTGGAGGAGTTATTAAAGATTGAACGGAATGAAGACCAGCAACAATTCAGCAGGCAATCTCAAACCTTATCGATAGCTGAAAAACGGGCAAACGGTGTCGCCTGGTTCCCCGTGGCGATCAGGGATACCGAAATAGGTCGCGGCGATTATATTACGGTTGAAGTAGAGCGTACTACACATCATGAGCTACCTCACCAATTGCGATTTGGTTCCGCAGCAGTATTATTTTCCAATCATAACCCGGCTGAATACAAGGTTGAGGGTGTGATTACTTTCCAGGGGGGCAACCGGCTAAAGATTTCATTAAGGACCGATGAGTTGCCGGATTGGACGCGGGATGGGAAGCTCGGTATAGACCTGTTATTCGACAATAACAGCTATGAAGAAATGCAACAGGCGATACGCGAGTGTGCTTCACGTGTTGAAAAAAACCAGGATGCTTCCCTTATCAGGATTCTTATCGGAGAAAAAGAACCGGAATTTTCTGATGTGAATCCCGGGCATGATCTCGCTTCATTGAATACCTCTCAACAGCAGGCTGTAAAAAAGATAGTTGATGCAAACGAAATTGCAATTGTTCATGGTCCGCCGGGAACCGGCAAAACCACAACGCTTGTGCAAGCGATAAAATCGATGTACCGGCTAAACCCGGAACAAATACTTGTAACTGCGCCAAGTAATACTGCAGTTGATCTGCTCAGTGAAAAATTGTCCGAACAGGGATTGAACGTGTTGCGGGTCGGTAATCCCAGCCGGGTCTCGGAACGGCTTACTTCCTTAACACTGGATAGCAAGATGCAGGCGCACAGCAGCATGAAGGAGATGAAGAAGTTAAAAAAGCAGGCGAGCGAGTTTCGTAACATGGCCCACAAGTATAAACGGAACTTCGGCAAAGCAGAGCGGGATCAGCGAAAGGCTCTTTTTGATGAGGCCCGTAACATCATGAAAACAGTTGAAAGAACTGAACAATACATTGTGGAGGACCTGATATCCCGCGCCCAGATCATTACGGCTACGCTGGTTGGTACAAATCACTATACTGTAAGGCATCTTAAATATAACACGGTGGTTATCGACGAAGCGGGCCAGGCGCTGGAACCAGCTTGTTGGATACCAATACTCAAAGCAAAAAAAGTTGTCCTTGCAGGCGATCACTACCAGTTATCTCCCACGATCAAATCGGATGAAGCTGCCAAACGTGGCCTGCGTCATACCCTGCTCGAAAAAAACGCAGCGCTGCATCCGAAAGCAGTTAGCCTGCTGGAGGTTCAGTACCGGATGCATGAAATGATAATGTCTTATTCGTCAAGGGTTTTTTACGAGGATAAACTAAAAGCAGCCGACCCGGTGGCGGGCCATCTGTTATTTCCCGGGGATCAACCTTTTCAGTTCATAGATACAGCGGGATGCGGCTTCGATGAAAAGTCTTCCGGGACCAGTGTTACGAACCCCGAAGAGGCCACTTTTATGCTCAGGCACCTGGCAAACTTTGTTACAAAACTGCATGAAATATATCCCCTTGCTTCATTCCCTACCATTGCCGTGATATCCCCGTACAAGCAGCAGATCGAAATATTGAAAGAGCAGGCACTCGGCATACCAGTCCTGGTGGAACACCTTGACAATATCTCTGTGAATACCATTGATAGTTTCCAGGGGCAGGAAAGAGATATTGTGTATATCAGTATGACCAGGAGCAATACGGAAAATATCATCGGTTTCCTTAGTGACGTCCGGAGAATGAATGTGGCTATGACCCGGGCCCGGAAAAAATTGGTTATTGTCGGGGACAGCAGTACGCTCGGTCAGTCGGCCTTTTACGGGGGTCTTATAGACTATGCAGCAGGAATTGAGAGCCACCTGAGTGCCTGGGAATTCATGGAAACATAACATTCTGTTAATAGCAATAGCATTCATGTTGCAGGGTAAGAACCTTTGCGGGGTTGCATGGTTATTGTAATGGTATGGTTGCAAAGACTATGACCACCGAATTATTTTATCCAGGTGCGGGAACTATAGGCCGTGGGAAAGAAACGGCTCTCGTGATGCTGACCGGTATTTTCTTTTTTACATTTTATCTGCCTGCACCTCCCATAGTAAATAACCTGGCGATCGTGTCACTGGCAATGTTTTGTGGGTTCTATAATAGTGGTGCTGAAAAATTGCGGCTGCTGAAGCAAAGACCAGCTATCCTATTCATTGTGCTGTTTTATATTTTACAGATCCTGAGCCTGTACTTATCAGAAGACAGGAACAAGGCCTGGTTATACCTGCAGGTAAGAATACCTTTGTTGCTTTTCCCCATCTCACTGGGCCTCATCTACATAAGGCATTCGGTGAAACTAAGGATCTATTTTATATATGCTTTGATAACAACACTGGCCGCATTGTTTAGCATGGTTTCTGCCATGGTGATATATTATCGGACCGGCGATTCAGGTTTTATATATAATGATAGCCTTACAGATGCGATCGGCAAGCAATCTGTGTATTTCGCACTGATGGTAAACATCGCGATCTTTAGTTACGCTTACCTCCTGCTAAACAATTACATCGCAAGGCGCTACAGGATCATTGTAATATTTTTCATTGCGTTCCTTGTCATTTTCCATTTTATGCTTGCAAGCCGAATGGAGATTTTGTTTTTATATACTACGGTTGTAGTTTACGGACTGCATTATTTTCTTATAAAAACGAAAAACCGGAAAGCGGGATTTATCCTGATCGGTGCTATCTCGCTTTGCGCAGTTGCGTTTGTACAGGTGTTTCCAAAAACCCTGAATCGGTTTAATGAACTGTTATATCCAGGCTACGATTTTAAAAGCGATGCTGCCGAAAGCCATTATAACATGCGCCTCACCCCGGAGCAATGGAACGGTCTTAACATCAGGCTGGCCATCTGGAATTGCGGATCAGAGATCGTAAAAAAATACCCGGCTCTGGGCGTTTCACTGGGCGACAAGGACCAGGCTTTGCTCGATGTATTCGAAGAGAAGGAATTCAGGTTTGGGATCAGAACCAACAAAAACATGCACAGTACCTATCTCGATATATTGTCAAGCATGGGAGCGATAGGATTATCTGTTTTTTTGGTGGGATTTATTATACTGCCCCTGATCTCGGGTGCCAGGGCAGGCGATATCATCGGTACCCTCGTAATCATAAATTTTATGCTCTCATTCATAACCGAAACCTATCCAGACAGAAGCATGGGATGTGTAATTTTCGGTTTCTTTATTGCCTTTATTATCAGCTATAAAAACAATGATTCTAAATATCTGAAGTTCCAACGCAAGCACAACATCGATCTGTAAAGCGGGCAGGCCTTCGTTTTACGATCTCGTAATCCACCTTATCCGGTCAAATGTAATTACAGCATATATCCCATTTCTTATAACTATATGACGTCACCGAATCACGTTTGACTACATTACTTAATCGCATCGCGTGTAACTACATTTCATCATACACGTGTATCAAACGTCATTATACCCGTGTCTTCAAATTTGATTATATCCGTCTATTCAAATTTGATTATACCCGTCTATTCAAATTTGATTATACCCGTCTATTCAAATTTGATTATACCCGTCTATTCAAATTTCATTATACCCGTGTATTCAAATTTGATTATACCCTTGTCTTCAAATTTCATCATACCCTTGTATTCAAATTTCATCATTGCGTTGCGTGTTATTACATCATAGTATCGCATCACTGATAATCAGATTATATGTTATCATTCATATAATGCTCAATCGCCTGCTTTGTTTCACCAAAAAATACCAACCGGCCCTGTTTCATATACGCCGTTTTCGGACAGTATTTCTGAACAACATCAAGGGTATGGCTCACCAGTATAACTGTTTTACCGTTGATCCAGCTTGATTCAAAAACAGCCACTGCCTTTTGCTGGAACTTCATATCTCCCACTGCAAAGATCTCGTCTAGGAACATGATATCTGCTCCGCCGTTTACGGCAATGGAAAACCCAAGACGGGCAACCATACCGGAAGAAAAGTATTTTATCTTGGTATCAACGAAATCGCGCAGTTCAGCGAAGTCAATGATCTTATCGAAGATCTCATCGATCTCTTTGATCTTTAGACCGAGGATCGATCCTGATATATATACATTCTCCCTGGCGGTGAGCTGGTGGCTCATCCCAATGCCCAGGTTCATTAATAAGGTTGAACCATAGATGTCGATAGTGCCGGTATCGACAGGATAAACGCCGGCAAGCAAGCGGATAAGTGACGATTTACCGCTGCCGTTTCTACCGATAAGTCCAATGCATTCTCCCTTCTGCACATCAAAATCCATTGGTTTGATCGCTTCTACTTTCTTCGCACGCGGAGGATTAAAGAGGTTGAATAACCGGTGTTTTACTGTATTATGGCTATCCTCGGCGATAGTAAATGTTTTACTTATGTTTCTTGCCCTGATGGCTAATGAATGTTGTTCGGTCATAACTTTTCAGCTGCTTTAGCTCCCAGTTTGTTTAATAAGAAAACGCCAAGAATCAAAAAGGCGAAACTATACACAAGATCAAAACCCAGCAAAGTAGGATCAGGACCCTTTCCTTCCATCATTACACGACGGACATTAATGATGATGCCGGCAATCGGGTTGAGGTAATCGAAAAATGGCAAAGCTTCTTTGAAAGTGCTCAGCTTATAAAATATCGGGGAAAGGAAAAATAAAAACGCTGTAAATACCTGCCAGATCTGGGTTATATCTTTAGCAACCGTATAAATGGTTGACAGGATCAGTGAAAATGCAAGTGATAACACAAACAGGTTGATAAAGAGTACAATGATCCATAAGTTATTCCAGGATAATCCGCCGGAGTCCTTTTCTACCAGGTTGTAAAAAATAACAAACATTACAAAGTTGAAAAAGAAACCAATGGAATTACTCATCAGCGTGGAGATATAAATCTCCATCTTGTTCATATTGCTGTACTCATACAGGTACTTTTTTGTCTGAAGTATCTGCACCGTTCCCGTCGTGGATTCCAGGAAAAAATTCCAGCAGATCAAACCGGTAAAGAGATAAGATGCAAATGCCGGGATATTCTGATTCAATATCACTTTAAAAGCTATGTAGTATATGCAGATATCAAGCACAGGTTTTAAAAGCGCCCAGAGAAGGCCAAGCCTGTTCTCGTAGTAACGCATTTTAAATTCGATCTTCGCAAGCAACCAAAGGCGTTCGAACTTGTTCGATGTCGGGCCCCAGTCTGCTAATAGTTTTGTAAACATATTTGGTTATTACTATAGTTTCATCATTGCCTTTGCCTGTAACAGCATTTTCTTGAGGGCCGGATTTCTTTTAACAAACATTTTAAGGTTATTAATCATACCACTGTTCCCTATAACGGTGCTTGTAACACGCATTCCAAATGAGGGATTATCATAAGCAAAGGACGGGCCATTTGCATTCATCAGGCTGAATATATCAGTTGCATATCGTTGGTAGAGTGACGGATAAGTGCCGGCAAGATACTGGTGAGAGTACATCGCTTTATAACGCGTAAGGGAACGGTACATCGAATCTGGACGGATGCGATAGTTAAATAAAGTCTCAGGCAGCACTACCCCACGAAAGCCGGCATTCAGAAGACTTATGATGCTACCGTAATCCTCCAGGCCATAATCTACCTTTTTATCATTCAAACCTGCTTCCAGGAAGGCCTGTTTTTTATATACAAGCGAACTGCTGTTCATTGTATTATGAAGCAGAATATAAGGTGGTTCAGGATTCCAGGTTGGCCAGATATCAGATTTTGTTCCGAAAAACTGCACCCAGCATCCTACAAAACTAACGTTTTCATATGCATTAAGCACTTTCAGTGCCTTACTGTAATATTCCGGGGCAACTGTATCATCGGCATCAAGGAAGGCAAGGTAGTTGCCTTTAGCCTTCGAAGCACCATAGTTGCGCGTGTGAGCCAGTCCGCCATTAGCCTTTGTTTCAACAATAACGCGGGAATGCTTCCGCCATTTTTCAAGTGCGGTTTTGCTTGCGTGGTCAGTACTTCCATCATCAACAATAATGATCTCTGTGTTTGGATGCGTTCCTTCAAGGACCGACGCAACACAGGCATCTATAAAATTGCCCATATTGTAATAAGGGATCACTACCGACAGGAGATCATCCCCATTTTCTACGGCCAGGGTCTTGTCAGCAACGGCCAGTGGTCTTGTAAATGGGAACTGCTTACGCGACTGATCCTTGTTGAGACCCTTTAGCAGATCAGATTTCAACTCATATATTCTTTTATAAGCAAGCTGTTCCCTGATCGACTTTGCAGCTGCAAGACCGATGTCATTCAACCGGTTGTTGTCGAGTGACAATATTAGTTTAAGCTTTTCAGCAAAGGTTTCCGGATGTTCGTGATCAAACAAAAATCCATTCTCATGATCAGTAAGTAACTCCGACTGGCCACCCTGCAAAGATGCCAGGATCACTTTTCCCAGGCCCATAGCTTCGATCGCAGCATAGGGCAGGTTATCGTTCAGACTCGGAATCAACACGACATGCGCATCAGCAAGTACCAGATCTTTTTGAGCAGGAGAAACTTTACCAGTGAATTTAACAAGACCCTTGCGGATATAAGTAGAGTACCGGTCTTCAATCAGTTGCCCCATGGTTTTCATTTCAGGATAATACACTTTTTCAGTACCTCCCACAACGTTTAAAATGTAGTCCTCCCCTGCGTCCCAAAGACGGCTGAAGTATTCAAACATTTCAAAAACGCCTTTCTGTGGCGACAACTTACCGTAAAATACTATCCTGCCTCGTTTGATATTACCCGTAACCAGTTCAGCGGTCCCAGCTTTTGATACAGGAAGTTGAGACCCGGATTCAAACTGGTATGGGTTACGTATAACCCTTACGTTTATGCCTTCCAGGGATATGTGTTTTTTTATCTCATCCACGATGTATTGGGAGGGCGCAATCAGCTGATCCGCTGCTCTTATGCAACTGATCTCCAACTCGCCGGTCCAGTAATTAGGGAACTCATAGATTCCTTCCCGGTTATAATACAGGTACAAAAATGCCGGGGAATGCAATACAAGAATAACAGGAATACCCTCAAAAGACGAATACTTAAGTAGCTTGAATTGAAGGGTGTAATAGGCAATGGCGAGATATTCCTGCGCCTCTATATAATCAGGTTTGCCTTCAGCCTCTATGATTTGCTTAACCATCGTTGCAAATTCAAAACTTAGCCTTGGAACATAACCCATATAATTAGCCAGTTTCGACCGGTTGGAATTGAAAGCGATGACTCGTACACCTTCGAACTGCCTGATTTCATGATCAGCTACCTTATCATCCGGTATGAACACGGTAACCTCATCACCAAAGGCGGTATGCATCCTGGATGCTTCGTAGCAATAAGTACTGATGCCCCCGCCAAAAAGCGGCGGGTATTCAGTAGTAAGTATCCAATACTTCAATTCTTATATTTTTTTACATCATCAGAAAATAGCGATCTGAAAGAACGCTTGCCCATGATCACCTTCAGGATATGCCCGAATCTTTTATACCACAGGGGCAGGATCTCGTATTCGTTATGGTACCATTTAAACAGATTTTCATAGTCGTCTTTATACTTGGTTCTGATAACCCCTATGGTCTTTTCTGCTCCTGTAAAACGTTCGGCCAGCTGGTGATGTTCAGAACTGAGTTGAGCGAAACGGTGCTGCAGGGTAAGGTATTCATTCAGGCTGTTTGCTATGAGCGGTTGTTTTGCCAGAAAGGTCCGGCAGGCACTGTCAAGCAAATGTTGCGTTTCAAAAGATTGCTCACTCGTATCGAGGTCCAGGATAAAGTGACCCGTCAATGAACCCAGATCGTTGAACATATGAGCCTGGAACCAATCTTTATCCAGTAAAGTATTATGATTGATAAAAGCCGGTTGAACAGAACCGTCCTTGACGCTTTCCCTTGTATTATCCTGCCAGACAAGTAAACATGGAATTCCCTGTAAAGCGACTTCATTTTCCAGTCTTCTGATAATCGCAGTAGCGCCTGGGGATGAGAAGCCTGCACGAAACACCACGACCGGCCGGCCGTTTATATGAAGATAGCCGGGTGTGAATATGGAATGAATAAGGAGTTCGCACAGCCCGTCATTATACTGAGCTTCATCCCAACAAATGAGAAAGCCTTCAGACCCGGCAGTTATACTGGTAAACTCTTTGCGAAAAGAACCGGAAGTAGCGACTGACAGCTTTATACAAGGAATAACGCCAGGGCGCAGACCAACACCGTCACCCGGCAAAAGTATCATCACCGATTTGAACGGTGACTGATAAGAAGTAATGATATCGTCTGAAACATTAGCGAGCATAATTAAACACCAGCAAGTTTATAGCCGTTAGCCTGCGGAATAAAACAAAGCAGCCGCTCCCATGAATGCGTATAGGTACCGTGTTCAAGATCGAGCACATTTCCACCCTCCAGCTTCTGCCGGATTTGCAGGGGGCGATGTTCTTTAAAAAACCCACTCATTGCATCACTCCTCGCAACGAAAATCGTACCCCCGATATAATCATAGGTTTCCGGATTCAGTGCATAGGTATTCATCAGTTCAAACAAAATTTCATTGTTTGTAGTATCAAACTGCTTTTTGGATTTTGAATACTCGTTTTTCAAAAATGCCTTTGAACCGGCAATGCCAACATTCTTTTTTGATGCCAGCAGATCCATAATCACAGCAAATTTTTCAACACTGAATATATCATACAACTGGTTGAACCAATACTCCGCATTCAAAGTCTGCGGACTTATTTTATCATGAAGGAAAGCAAAATAAGTGGTCGGCTCGCAAAAGTTATAATAGTATGACAAGGAAGCCAGTTTGCCCCCGATATCTTTTCCCTTATTAGTCACTTTCAAGATAACCGCTTCCGGGTTCAGGGTCCTGATCTCCTTGATTACCTCATCATGGCAGGCACTCACAATAAGCCGCGTCGCCTCCTTAAAAAGGTGACCGCATTTGCCGGCGATCAGTTTCCAGGAACCGGGATAATAGACATGTATAAAAAATGTCAGACTCATTATCATGATATCTGGAAGGTCGTACCCGTTTTTTTATAGGTAACCTTACCTCTTCTTGTTTGTTTCAATGACGGCTCAGGTAAAGCTTCCATATAAGGTAACAGTCGCTGCTCAAGCACAGGTATGCTCAGTTCCCGCAAATAAACTTCTCTTGCATTGCGACCGATCGGATCCAGTTCAGAAGAGCGCATTACGATATTGCGCATGATATCTGCAAGCTCCTCGGTATCTTCTGAAGCGAATACGAACCCGTTTTCGCCATGTTCAATCAGCTCGGCAAAACCGGTGGCATCGGAAACAAGACAGGTTTTTGCCATACAAAATCCTTCTACCAATACAACAGGAAAGGGATCATCCCTGGAGGGACAAACAATAACATCCGCGCCCGCCACAAGCTGCACCGCCTCAGCATTTGAGATCTCACCGGTGAAAGTTACCAAAGCTTTTGAGGGTATCTGTTGCCTGATCATAGCATCAAAGTTAGGATCAAGTACTCTCCCGACCACTTTCACTGACATTCGTTCCAGGATCTCGTCTTCAATCAGACCCAGTGCCTTGAATAGCACATCATGACCTTTGCGGCTTTCGATGGAACCCACAATGGTAAAATTAATCCTCGCTGTCAGGTCCTTGTCATGTTTTGAAGGTTCGTAAAAATCATAACAGGCATTATAGATCTTACGATAGTGACTGTTGTATTTGCGTATCATGCCAAGGGAGTAATCGCTCACCCCGACAATATTATATGCTGAGCTGAGGGTGGGTATAAATTCAGGCTCATTAATGAAATGGTCGATAACTTTTGCTTCCTGCAGCCACCAGATCGTTTTCACCTTATCCTGCATTTGCCTCACGATCGGCCAGTTGACAACGGTATTACAGAGGATGTAGTCAAAGTTGATCGCAAACTTTTCAAACGACTGGTGATTGGCCAGGATCAGCGGATCAATAATTACTGTTACTCCCAATTCATTATACATGGATTTCAGCGGGCCATCTTTCGCACAAAAAACCACTACGAAGTACCCATGCCTCAACAGCACTGTACATATGTTATACAACATGATCGGCGCGCCGCTACGGGTAAGATCATGACAAACAAGTATCACGTCTTTTCCTGATGGCTTGTAATCACTTTGCCGGCCCGGATAGATTTTCAGGGGTACAGGCGAATCGTGATAAAGCAGATCACGCATGGGATAAGGAAAATAAGGATCGGACGCAACATAAGCCGGCCACCTGTTTAACAGGAAAATATCTGCCTTGTCTTTTTTATGCTTTGTATTTTCTTCCTCATATGATTTAAGAGACAGATGACCGATGTGCCTCAATTCGGCGTAAGGAGTGTAAATACATCTGTAACCAGCTTCTATGATCTTAAATGAAAGGTCAACATCGGAGTGTGCACTGGGAGTATTGACAGCGTCAAAGCCACCAACTGATAAAAACAATTCCTTCCTCATGGCCAGGCAGGCACCTGATAAGATGGATACTTCCCGGGTGAGTTGGGGGAAATTTATGTATGCGGTTGAATTTGACGGATAACAATGGAATGAAGTACCCGTCAGGTTCCGGACACCCGTCACCATGCCGGCATATTGTATACTGTCGTCCTCGTAGATAAGTTTGGGTGATACGCCACCGACTCCGGGCAATAACAGGTACTCGATCGTATTCTCAATCCAGTCATCCTGTAACGGCCTTACGTCGTCATTCAAAAAAATGATTATGGGTGAGTTTGAACCAGCTGCACCTGCATTGCATTTATCCGAAAAATTATAAGGCTTGTCATAACGCACATAGTTTATGTTCAGATCCCGGTACTTTTCCGACAATTCCGCGATAACTCCTGAATTGGTAACAGGTACAATTTCATAGTTGCTGTATTTTGTGATGGCAACAATGCTGTTTATGGTAGCTGAAAGGTTAGGAATTGAATCTGTCGGAATTACGATGGATACACCGGGCTGTTCTTCCATCTTAAGCCGGACGCGGTTTGCTCCGGGAAGTTCAATGATGTCTGCATCGATATTCCTTCGTTTAATGGCATCTGCCAGGGCCTTGATATTGCTTTCCCTGGCATATGGTTTATCACCCTGGGAAGCAGAACCTGCTGTCTGGCGCCAGTAATATAACACCCGTGGGATGTGCCTTATTGAACTGGTTTGTTCTGTTGCGCGAAGTATAAGGTCGTAGTCTTGTGAAAAATCGAAAGCTGTCCTGAATATGCCGACTTTGTCAAGCAGGAATGACCTCCTGTAGACAGTAAGATGCCCCACATACATCATATTCAACAACAATTGCGGACTCCAGTCTGGTTTTAAGAAATAGTCACTTGTTGCTCCTTTCTCATCTTTTTTGCATTCATCCGAATAAATAATATCAGTATCGGGATATTCGTTCAGTTCACGGCAAAACCAGAATAAGGCATCAGGTGTCAGTTCGTCATCATGATCGAACAGAGCGATAAAATCGCCACTACTCATTTTTATTGCCTGGTTGGAGGCTTCAGAAATTCCCGCATTTTTTTCAAGCAACTTAATTTTTATGCGGGAATCACTTTCGTAATTAAGTAAAAATTCCTTTGTCTCCTGTGAAGTAGAACCATCATCAACTATACAAAGTTCCCAGTTTTTGTAGACCTGGCTCTTAATTGAATCGATAGCCAGTTTAAGAAGCGCCGGCTTCGTATTATAGGTAGGCATGATGACGGAAATCAGCGGCTTTAGTTTAAAACCCTGGATGTCTTTTTTCATTTTCTCCGGAGGATAGATTTCTTCCACCGAAGGTTCAGCAGGTCTCGGTGCTTTCGCGGCAGCCGCTTTATTCATTGCCTCAAGCGCAAGGCGCCTGGCATCTGAAAAAGTTTTGAAACCATGCTCCCGGAAATTCTGCTTTACAGCAGACAACGCATTGCGCAGGCCGTTGTCCCGGGTATATTCAAGCATATAATTTAAGGCATACCTGTTCTTCACAAAATCTTTCCTCAACAGAAAATGTATGAGCCACATGTAGGCCCTTTGCAGGAACTCTTTAAACCTGGTGAAGATAATCCCGGCAAGCGACCGTTTTTCATAAGTGTCCCGGTACCATTCAATTGTTTTCATAAGCCGTGCATTATCTTCTTCCATAGAACGCGTAGCCGCGATATTTCCTTTGAGTGTTTCATTCATTGAGTGCTCATCGGTAATTTCGGACTGGAGATTTTCCAACTGGAATTCCATTGATGTTAGCCGCTTTTCCAGGTCCGCTCTCGCGTCCTTCGAGAGTCGCTGTGTTATAGAGATCAGTTGATTCCTGAGCGGTTCCTTAGCCTTAGCGCCGGCAGCAACATATCTGTCAAGGGATAACAGGTTGGATAAAGAACGCCGTATTTCGGTATGCTGCATTTCAGTCGCCTGGCTCAGTTCAATGATCACATCGAGATACGATTGCGGGCCTTCAAATGTAAATGAAGGGAGACTGATCTCTACGGCCGGTTCTCCCGCGAACATAATAAAAGCGAAGTGCGGATGATCATTGTTACCTTCTACGGAAATGATATCCCTGATCTGCAGGGGTGCAGGACTATCTCCCTTGCTTGAAGCAAGTTTGTTGCCCTTATTATCTTTTACCTGGTAAGAATAAAAATTTATTAGTCCAGGTTTATCAGACAAACAAATCCTCACTTTATTAAATGAAGGTGTTAAATGCCTGCCTGAATCACCAGGAAGGCTATGGACAGTATATGATTTTGAGTTGGTGGTTAGTCCTGGTGACTGCCTGAACCGGAAAGTGTAACTAACTTTTTCTTCAACAAGTTCAAGCAGGGAACTGATTGAATTTACTTCAGAAAATTCTTCGCCATCGGTCCCAAAATAACACTTTACTGCCACCTCTGTCAATGCCGGCATAGGCAGAGCTGTCAGTTGATCTGAAGGAAGACTTGAATCGCCAAAAAGATTTACCTGGAAATTCACGGGAACATAATTCGGATCAACACTCACCGGCCCGAAGTATTTGTATTCCAGTTGCCGGAACTCATCAGAAACATCTGCACTATCAGGTTCAAAGGCTGAAATGATTTTTGTAATCAGCTCAAAGGCATTCAATGGTGTTCCCGGTACGGGAGGCATGAAGTATAAAGGACGTGAAAAGCAGAAATAAAGACCCCGGAAAATAACATAACGGAGCGGTAACTGATCACCCGCTACCCATTCCTGGTCAAAATGTTTCAGTCCTCCGTCCGAAGTTTTGATAAGATTAAATGGAGTAAGATCCAGGTACGAACCATCGATCATTATTGTACGCCCGTTTCGTGTACCCAGCTTCATCGCATATTTATAATATGGCGCGCACCATTCAACCAATTGTTCTATTGTCCAACCTGCTTTTGAAATAATATCGAGGAAGCCCAGGAAATAAACGGACCCCGGTATATATTTTTCATCTGTAATTAACTGTTGTAGTTGAGCGGTTTCTCTAACCGGGTAACCGGGGTTGATAAGTGCCCGTTTAATTATGGTTCCGTTTTCAGACTGCGTAAAAGTATTTGCTTTCCTGTAGGCCGGGTATCTGCCGGAGCTGTAGATGTACGCAAGGGTGTCAGTCGGTAACAGGCTGACGCCCGGCTCTTCCGAAGCAACGACAAGGAAAGAATTGGCCATGTCCGGAGTCAGTGAATTATTTATCACTTCTTTCCAGGCCCTGTCTGTTACAAAATTTGGATGATATGGTTTGAACTGCGGATGATCAGTGGCAGGTATGATCAGGTTTGATGGATCAGGTAAGGCAGCCTGCATTGATTTCTCACGAAGAATGATCGATGGAAGTTTATAATCCGGAAAGGGGTAAAGGAACTCCGTATGACCAAGCCCGGCTGAATGCAACAGGTTTTCCAGTTCCACACGACCATAAGTCTGTGGTGTATCATCATCATATCGGTTTTCAATTCCGAAATAAGGCTTACCGACATGGTCCTCCGGCGCTCCGGCCCAGTATTTCAATCCAAGTTTATTCTCGATACCAATGATGATAGAACCACCTGGATTCAGCATGGTCCTGGCTATTGTTAATAACGCTTTGGCAGAATGAACGCCATCGATAAACATGTTGCTGTATTCAAGCACGCCAATTAAAACAATAAGGTCATATTTATCGTTTGTATGGAAGTCGCCAAAGTTATCACAGACAACACGTACGTTGGCGAGGTCACGGCAACGCGCAGCCGTAATTTTGCAGCGTCGTGTACTACCTTCCAGGGCCGTAACCATCGCACCGGCTTCTCCAAGAAACCTTGTGATGGCGCCACAACCGCAACCAATCTCCAAAACCGATTTGTTTCTTAAACTTTCCCTGAATGGTCTTAATAAGTCTGCCCGCTGTGCGGAAAGGTGGTATTTTGAGGGCCAGTCTATGATATGCTGACTCCAATGTGGAGACGAAATGGATAGGTCTTCCGCCTCTTCGATGATCCTTAGCAGATAATTTTCCGTCTCATCGCCATCATTATAGTTAAATGGATCTATTTTATCACTTCGCTGAAAAACGCGGTTTTTTTTTGTATAAATTTCATTCATCAGCATCATTCAGGTTTTTCTGGTGGGAGGTTGACCTTTGCAAGTTTTTCCTTCATTACACCCCACAGACTCCTTTTTTCGTAGGTACGCTTGTACCATTCAATATCTTTTTGGTAGTGACTGATATCGCCAAGTAGTTTATTGATAAGCTGGCGATTGCTTTCTGCCTTTTGTTCTACTTCAGCCACACGTTGCTGCATAGCCTGTACAAGGTCTGTCTTTTCCTCAATTACCCCCCGCATTCTCAGGATCTCTGCCGCCTGGGCATCAATTACTTTTTGCTTACCCTGCAGTTCATTGCGGAGGTAGAGCAATATGTCATCAAGCTTCTCAGTGATCTCACCAAGACCTTCTGTTTCTGAATGAAAACCGAGGTCAGTATCAGTTTTCATAAATCCGTTTAATAACATCTCGTTTTCCATAGATTATTTAAGAACTTTGATAGCTGTAATGGAAATTGCCACTGTAAAGATTTCTATACATCAGGCTCGTTGAATTGATATTGAAATCATTCCGGCAAAATTCACTTGAATACTCTCCCATCAATGGCAACATATCGGGATTGTTGGCATACTGCATTATTTTAACAACCGCACCGTCAGCAGTATCAAAAAGGTCGCCATTTAAACCACTTTTCACCATATCCTTATTTCCAACACAATTCTTCAGCAACACTGGTTTTTTAAGTGCCAGTGCTTCAAGGACAGAAAAGGAAAGTCCTTCAAAATTTGAAGTGGACAGATAAACATCCGCATTACTGATCAGCTTTTTAGAAGTCACCGGGGCTACCCAGCCAGTAACCGTGATGTTGGATGAGGTTAGCTTGGCACGATCCTCACCGTCTCCTATCCAGATGAAACGAAACTGTTTCATATGTTCAAACTGTTTCGCTATCTCGTTAAATAAGGCCGGATTTTTTTGGTTAGAGATCCTGGCGGAGGTTACGACCTGGAACACTCCCTCTTCCTTCGTAATTTCAGGAACAGCGTTAGTGGTCTTAAGTGAAACACCATTATTAATATTGATAGCCTTAATTCCAAGCTTCCGGTAGGCACTCATTTCAGACAACGAACAACAAACCACTTTTCCACCGAACAGATCACCTACTTTTTCAAAAACCCGGTAAAAGAAATTCTTCACTTTTTTAGTACTCACCAGGAATGGTGCACCATTAGGTGTATAAACAACATTGTCAATATCTGCCAGTTTGCAGGCAAGTCTTCCCAGAAAACCGCTTTTAGATGAATGCAAATGCACTGCATCCACGTTTCCCTCTCCTTTCAGCTTCTTGAGGATCCTGTACAATTCGAAAAAAGCACGAAAATCCTTAGTGGGGCTGATCTCACGTTGAGCATGATTCCACCTTATGAAACGTACGTTCGCCCCCGTGAAAGTTTTTTTCACCTCAACGGCTTTCATCACCGATTCCCGCTCCCCATGAACAATAATATGAAAGTCATCCTTCATATTATCTACCAATGATTTTACGAACACCGCGATTCCTGACGCAAATGGTTCAACTACATGTACAATCTTCATAGCCCTTCTTTTATCTTTTACCCTTAAATTAATTTTTGCCAAGCAACATTTTTTTCATCTGGAATACAAGCGAGTATGGTAACGCCAGCAAAGCCCACAATTTCAAAACTCCAAGGGTTTTCAGGACCTTGTTCCTCCCATAGGCCCTGATAACGTTAATCCTGCTTTTCAACTGGCCCTTCCTGTTTGCAAGCGATAATCCTTTTGTGTTGATGCGGCAGGTTACCAGTTTTTCGGGTAGCACTGCCGTTTTTATATCTGCATCCATCCATTTATAAAATAGTCCATAATCTTCAGCGTGCGGAAAAACTTCCGGATAACCATTGCTGGTCCTTAAGATCCCTGCCCTCCACATCACGGTCGGATGAATAAATATGTTCCTGAAGTACATTGCCCTTTTAATCTTCTTATCTTCCGTCGGTGTTCTATAAACAAATTTGTCGCCAGTTTCAAAATTTTCGAACACACACCAGGTTCCAAGGAGATCTATACTGTTATTTTCTTCTAAAAATCTTACCTGCTTGATAAACCTTGTCTCGTCACATAAATCACCACAGTCTAGTCTCGCCACATATTTATATTCCACTTTATTGAGGGCAGGATCAAGTATCCAGCTTAAACCTGCATTCAGCGCTTTTGTAATTCCAACATTAGGTGACAAACGGATTAATTCAATCGTTGTGGATGGACGGAGGACTGGCATGAGATCTTCCCTTTTGATGGGCACTGAGCTTCCATCATCAATAACCAAAATCGAAAACTGGCCGTCATACTTTACAGTTGACAGCGCTTTTATCAGGCCGGTTAAATCGTTATAACATGGAATGACCACGATAAAATCCCTTGAAGTGGTCTTTGTAGTCATGGTTTGATCAACTGGTTGTCATAGTATATACTATTATTGTGCCTTGAATTGTAAATGGGGAAAAAAAATGAAAGATCAACAGTGATTTTTGAAAATATTAAGAAAGTTTAGGAGAGAGAAACAATCAAATTTGCAGCAACGACCCAGGAATTTTCTTGGCAACTTGTTAATATATAGCAGTTTACCTAAAATCGGCGGGCCTGGTTAGGCTTGTCCAAAAGTTTCCACAATGATCCTGCCAATTTCAAAAAAGTTGTCAACAAAGCTCCTGCCGCCGGGATGGAAGCATGAAAAGATCCACCAGGTCATTCCGATATCTTATAAATATCAAAACATATACAAATTTAACATATGATTGAAATGCGGGAAAGGTAGGTGGCTGTCGCTACTCTACTACCCTGGAAGTGAACGGTCAAAATTCCCGACTGCTACGATTTCGTCTGGCAAAACGGTTGCCTGGTATCCGAAACCCCTTACAATCGAAAGAATTTGTTGAATATCGATGACACCCGGAGACTGAACCCGGAGAATACGATCGCAGTCAGTAAGATCAAAGTTTGCCAGGTAAAATGGAAAACGTGCGTGGATCTTGGTCAATAACAGTTTGGCGTAATAGGAATCAGAAACTGTCGTCTTAAACACTTCAACCATAAAAAGCTGTTTTCTTTTTTCGGCATCACACCGGTCAACAAATTTAGTTACGAAAAAAAAAATGCAGGAGGGGTTTAAGCGTCAATCTGCAGGGCAGCTTGCGCCACTTTAAGACTTGTTTTCCGCCATAGTATCTTGTTTCTTTTATTGAACTTATTTCGGCAACTGTTATATTTGCCGCTCGGAAAATCCTGCCCGTTTCCTATGAAAATGGCAGTCACTCTATATGCAAAATACCCCCCCTGAAAAAATAGCCCAGATTGCCCTTGAAAATTCCGGCCTGGGATATTTTCATGTGTTGCTTCAGACCGGCGAGATGAGCTATTCGCCTATGTATTCCATTATTATTACGGGTGAACATAAAATAGCTTATACCAGGTCAGATTTTGTTTCTTATTTACATCCGGAGGACAAAAGCATCCGTGACAAAGCCTACGCAAATGCAGAACAATCGGGGAAACTCGAATACCAGGTAAGAACGATCTGGAATAATGGATCGCAACACTGGATACATGTCAGGGGCACCTATCTCACCAACGAAGATGGCAAACGTTATATCTTAACCGGTACTATCGATGATATCACGGACCGCGTGAATGATAGCCTACGTGTCCGCGAAAGCGAAAAACAACTTAGATCACTCATAAAAGAGGCACCCTTTGCAACCGCGCTTTACCGCGGACGGGAACTGATTATTGATACCGCCAATGCCGAAATGATAAAGCTTTGGGGAAAGGACGAAACCGTTATTAATAAACCACTTCACTTAGCGCTACCTGAACTTGAGGGACAGGATTTCCTGGAGATATTGGACGAAGTCTATACTACAGGAAACGCATATCACACCCAGGAAGCACTTGTGAACCTCGAAATCGGGGGCATTTTACGCGGCAACTACTACAGCTTTACTTACAAACCATTAAACGATAGTAGCGGTGAAGTATATGCGATAATAAATATGGCGGTCGACGTAACTGACCAGGTGATGGATCGCCGGCAGATAGAAGAAAGTGAACTCTTTTCAAAGAGCATTTTTTATAACTCACCGGTCGCTAAAGTTGTATTTACCGGTGCGGAGATGATCGTAAAAACGATCAATGAGAAAATGCTGCTGATGATCGGGCGCGATGAAACCATCATCAATAAACCTTTGCTTGAAGCTATTCCTGAATTGGGCTCAACGGAATTACTCCACCGCCTGAGACATGTTTATGCCACCGGGGACACCTATTATCAGCCTGAAGAGAAAATCATACTATCCAAAAACGGATCAAATTATACCGGTTACTATAACTATATCTACAAGCCTCTCTATAATACCGCCAATGATATCTACGGCATCATGGTTACGGCCACGGAAGTAACTGAACAGGTTTTGTCGAGGCAAAAAGTGGAAATAGCTGAATACAATTTGCGCAGTGCGATTGAACTCGCCGAACTCGCCACCTGGAGCATAAATCTCATAACAAACGAGGTTGAGTATTCTGAACGCATGAGAGAATGGTGCGGCATAGAACCAAATGAACCACTGGACATTAATAGTATTTACAAATCCGTAATCGAACAGGACCGGAACAAGATTGATACATTCATTACGCAGGCCATTCTCACCAAAGGCAGAACGGCTACGGAAATGGAGTTTACCGTAAGACCCCTGAATGGTGGTCTTGAACGTATCATACAGTCACAGGGCAAATGTTTCGTGGATGAAAACGGAGAGCCGTATAAGATAACCGGTACTTCCCAGGATGTTACTGTTCAGCGGAAACTAAGAATGGCATTGGAACAACAGGTGTTGGCGAGGACCGAAGAACTTCAGGCAGTGAATGAGAAACTTACCGCTGCCAATGAGGAACTTTTTGAAAGCAATAGTCACCTGATGCATTCAAATGAAGAGCTTGCGCAGTATGCCTATGTGGCCAGTCATGATCTGCAGGAGCCACTGAGAAAGATCAGGATGTTCACGGACATCCTACGCAAGAATCAAACTTCCCGGGTTGACAACAGGGAGATTGTTCAAAAAATCAATAAGTCAGCTGAACGCATGTCACTGTTGATTGAAGGGCTGCTTGAATTTTCAAGACTGTTGAAGTCAGATATCCTGTTCGAACCGGTCGATCTTAATTACGTTGTATCCCAGGTGAAATCAGATTTCGAATTGATTATCCAGGAAAAAGAAGCTGTGATAAATATTCAAAGCCTGACAATCATCGAAGCGATCAGCCTGCAAATGAACCAGCTTTTTTATAACCTCATAGGTAATGCCCTGAAGTTTACCAGGCCCGGCGTTCGACCTCAAATAAGCATTCGTGCGGAGATATTAGATAGCCGCACCGCCCAGAAAATTGTACCGACTGCGGTACAGTTCCCCGAGTATTATCATGTTATGGTCGAAGATAATGGTATCGGCATTGAACCTCAATATGCGGATCAGATATTTGATGTGTTTAAACGACTGCATCCGAGAGACCTGTACCCCGGCTCGGGAATCGGGTTGGCACTTTGCCGTCGGATAGTCTCAAATCACAATGGTTATGTCTTTATGGAATCTATTGTGGGACAAGGTACAACCTGCCATGTACTGCTACCCCTTAAACGAGGGAAACACAGCCAGCAAAGCCTATGATTTTAATTCGGGTTCAGGCAATTCGTTGTTCGCGATGCTAAGTATTTGTTCCAGCATACGCGACGATTGAGACTCTGGATTAACAAGGTGATGCAAGGTAACCTGGTTAAGGAGTTTATCCATGGTGTACTGTATCATTTGCCATAGGGAGCGGGCCGAACAATCCACTGAATTGTTACATAATTTGACACTACCCGAATGTGATTTGCAAAATGCCTGGTCGAACAAGGCACCGCCGAGCGCTTTCAGCACATCATTAATAATAATCTCCTGTGCGGGACGAGCCAGTACATAACCGCCTTTTAAGCCGGGTGTTGAATTGATAAATCCGGCCATCCGCAGATGACGCGTCAGTTTAGCCACATAATGGCTGGTGAGACCTTCCGCTTCACTTAACTGTGGAATGCTCATACCTTCACTGTTCCTGCATCCTGCGATGCGGATAAGCACACGTAAACCATATTCTTCCTGAGCGGTAATTTTCATGTTAAGCTTTTATAGCATTCCTAATTCAAGTTGTGCCGCTTCCGACATTTTTGATTTATCCCAGGCAGGTGTCCAGGTTACAGAAACGTGTACATCATTCACACCTTCGATTTCCCTCACCTTCTGATCCACTTCGATCGGCAGTGACTGCGCAGCCGGACAATTGGGAGCGGTCAAAGTCATCACTATCTGAACATTATTGATAGGCAGAATATCCACCTCATAAATCAATCCGAGTTCATAGATGTTTACCGGGATCTCGGGATCAAAGATCGTATGAAGGGTGTCTATTACTTTTTGTTTCAATTCAGCTGTTTCCATGATTTCAATTTTCAGTTTTTGCCTTGAACGCCAGTGCATAATTTTTCATCTGCCTGACCATAGAAAGTAGTCCGTTCGACCGCGTTTGTGCAAGGTGTGAGGTCATGCCTATCTTCTGAATGAAGTCCAGCCTGGCATCAAGAATATCGTCGGGTGTATGACCTGACAAAACCCTGATAAGCATACTGATCAAACCTTTAACAATCACTGCATCACTATCCGCTTTATAGGTGATGATTCCGTTCTTATAAAATGCGGCCAGCCATACGGTAGACTGGCAACCCTTTACTTTGTTATTGTCTGTTTTGTATTCATCTTCGAGTACGGCCAGTTTTTTTCCCAGGTCAATAATGTATTCGTATTTATCATCCCATGAATCAAAAAGGGCGAACTCCTCAATAATCTCCTGTTCAGTTTGCTGTATGTTGGTTGATCCACTCATTTTTAAAAGTTATAGAAGCACGCGTAGTGCCTTGTTGATGCCTGCTATCAGTGCATCGACTTCTTCGAAGGTGTTGTAAACGGCAAATGACGCACGAATAGTTCCCGGTATTTTATAACAACTCATGAGAGGCTGCGCACAATGATGACCGGTTCTTACTGCTATCCCGTTATTATCAAGCATGATACCCATGTCCTGCGGATGCACGCCCTTGATAACAAAAGAAAGCACACCTGCTTTATGAGCGGCCCTTCCGATCACGGTAACGCCGGGGATCTCCTTAAGTTTTTCCGTTGCATAAACAAGCAAAGCATCTTCATGTTTTGCAATATTTTTCTTGCCGAGGTTAGTTACAAAATCAAGAGCCGCCTTAAAAGCAACTATATCAGCGATATTAGGAGTTCCCGCCTCATATTTATAAGGAAGCTCGTTATAAGTGGTATTCTCAAAACTTACTTCTTTGATCATTTCGCCACCACCCATATAAACCGGCATGGCTTCGAGAATATCTTTTTTACCATAAAGAACCCCAACACCGGTTGGACCATATACCTTATGCGCAGAAAAACCGAAGAAATCGCAATCCAGATCCTGGACATCGATGTCGAGATGTACACTTGACTGGGCACCATCAACAAAAACAACTGCACCTGCCTTATGAGCGATCTCAATCATTTCTTTGACTGGGTTGATTGTTCCCAATGCATTTGAAACATGGACTATCGAAACAATCTTTGTTCTTGAATTTACAAGCTTAGTGAAATCATCCAGGGAAATTTCACCTTCATCATTTACAGGTATCACTTTTAACAAGGCACCTTTTTCCTGGCAAAGCAGTTGCCACGGAACTATGTTGGAATGATGTTCCATACCCGAAATGATGATCTCATCACCCTGTCTCACATTTGCCCTTCCCCAGGTAGCCGCGACGAGGTTTATACTTTCAGTAGTGCCTTTAGTAAATATGATCTCTTCCCTTTTAGCAGCCCCGATGAATCTTTGAACGGTGTCACGGGTTGCTTCGAAAGCAGCAGTCGCCTCTTCTGCCAGCGAGTGTATACCGCGATGTATGTTTGCATTGAAACCGGAATAATAATCGACAAGCGCATCAATTACCACCTGCGGCTTCTGGGATGTAGCGGCATTATCAAAATATACAAGCGGTTTCCCTTTAACGGTCCGGCTCAAAACGGGAAACTGTTTCCTGATAGATTCGATATCTAAAGCGGGTATTGTCTTCTGCGCGGTAATCATAATACATCTGCAATTAAACGTTGTGCGATTAAATCTTCAACATATGCACGGATAGGGGCAGGTTTGATTTTCTCGAGTATATCAAGTGCAAAACCCTGGAGCAACAGCGCCATGGCCTGGCTCTTCGGTACACCTCTCGACTGAAGATAAAAAAGTCCTTCCTCATCAAGGCTACCAATAGTGCAACCATGAGAACATTTTACATCATCCGCATAAATTTCCAGCTGTGGTTTAGTATTGACATTTGCATTTTCAGATAGCAGCACGTTTTTGTTTGACTGGAATGCATTTGTTTTCTGCGCGTCTTTGCGGACAAATATCTTACCATTGAAAACACCGGTAGCATTATTATCCAGGATGCCTTTATATAGTTCATTGCTCTGGCAATCCGGCATCACGTTGTCAACTATCGTATGGTTGTCGATATGGCTCTGACCGCGCTGGAAATACAGACCGTATAAATGAGCTTCAGCAAAACGGGCCCCAAGCACGGCGTGAAGGTTGTTCCTGACAATTCCACCATTTAATGACACCGTAACGGTATGAACGACACTTTTGCCTACCTGCCGGATATGTGTTGTACTTACCTGGCTGGCATGACTCTGATCATTCTGTATCTTATAGTATTCAAGTATTGCATCCTGCTCAACAATGATCTCCATCACCTCATTTGTCATACTCTCTGACGAGCCGAGCGTGATATAGGTTTCTACCAGCTGTACCTGAGCGCCCTGCCCGATATGTATAAGGCTGCGGGGTTGGGACAGAACAGGCGCTGTTCTTGCATCAGTAATATTGTAAATATAGACGGGATGTTTTACAAATTTTCTTGGCTGCACATTCATGAAAACAGCACCGTCAATAAATGCAGTATTCAAAGCCTGGATGCCGTCTTTGAGGTATTTGCTGCTATGGTTAAAATGTTCGCTGACAACTTCATGATATTGATTGGTTGCCCCATCTTCAAGAGGCATGATCCCAAAAGAGGGTGTCCTGAGATTGGAAAGACAAGCTACATATATGCCATTCACAAAAACAAGTTCGCTGGCATCTTCGTAACCAGGCAATCTCAATGCCGCAAATTCTTCAGCAGTGAGGGCAGCCGGCGTTTGAAATGAAACCTGGAATTCTTTATTAAACAAACTGCTGATCCTGGTATACTTCCACTCTTCGTGACGAACAGTCGGCAGGCCCATTGCGTCAAATGATTTAAAAGCTGCTTTCCTGATAGAGGAAAGCGGGCTGTTAACGGGCAGGTTAAGCCTGTCAAATGATTCTTTGAGATAGGTATTGTTATTCATGCGTAATTACCGGTTTAAGAAACTTCTTCTGCCTGATGCATTTCGTTCCTGATAAAATCATATCCTTTTTCTTCCAGTTCAAGTGCCAGTTCTTTCGTACCCGATTTCACAATGCGGCCATTGTACAATACGTGAACAAAATCAGGAACCAGGTAATCCAGCAGACGCTGATAGTGAGTGATGGCCAATACAGCATTGTCTTTATTACGCAGTTTGTTTACACCATTGGCCACAATTCTGATGGCATCTATATCCAGTCCTGAATCAGTTTCGTCAAGAATGGCAAGCCTTGGCTGGAGCATGGCCATCTGGAAGATCTCATTTCTCTTTTTCTCGCCACCGGAAAATCCTTCATTTAAAGAACGGCTCAGCATGGTCTGTTCCATTTCCATCAGGCCCATCTTCTCCTTCATCATCTTCAGAAATGCTACGGCATCCAGGGGCTCAAGGCCTCTGTATTTTCTAACTTCGTTTACTGCAGTTTTTATAAAGTTGGTAGTACTGAGACCTGGAATTTCAACAGGGTACTGAAAGCCGAGAAAAAGTCCTTCACCTGCCCTGTCTTCAGGAGACAGTTCCAAAAGATCTTTACCGAGAAACTCCACAGATCCACCGGTAACTGTGTAATCCTGCCTGCCCGCAAGAACTGAAGCGAGAGTGCTTTTACCGGATCCGTTAGGTCCCATAATAGCATGCACTTCCCCTGGCTTAATATCCAGGTTAATGCCTTTTAAGATCTCTCTTCCTTCTATGCCTGCCTGCAAATTTTGAATGCGCAACATATTATCTACTTGTTTTATTTTTTTATGATTAACCTACACTACCCTCCAGGCTGATTGCTAATAATTTTTGAGCCTCAATGGCAAATTCCATCGGCAACTGGTTCATTACTTCCTTCGCAAAACCATTAATGATCAGTGCAACCGCCGTTTCAGTGTCCATACCACGTTGATTGCAGTAAAATATCTGGTCCTCACCCACCTTGGAGGTGGTAGCTTCATGTTCTACTACTGAACTGTTATTTTTTACTTCTATATACGGAAAAGTGTGAGCGCCGCATTTATCCCCGAGCAACAAAGAGTCACACTGCGAAAAGTTCCTGGCATTGGTTGCCTTACGACTAACGTGCACGAGCCCGCGATAACTGTTATTACTGAACCCTGCTGAAATACCTTTGGAAACAATACGGCTGCGGGTATGTTTACCCAAATGCTGCATCTTGGTTCCGGTATCTGCCTGCTGGCGGTTATTGGTTACGGCAATCGAATAAAATTCGCCGGTCGAATAATCGCCTTTAAGAATTACGCTGGGATATTTCCAGGTGATTGATGATCCTGTCTCAACCTGCGTCCAGGAGATTTTGGCATGCGCCTGGCAAATACCTCTTTTTGTTACAAAGTTGTAGATACCACCCTTCCCTTCTTTATCTCCCGGGTACCAGTTCTGAACTGTTGAATATTTTATTTCGGCATGATCCTGGGCTATCAGTTCAACTACCGCGGCGTGTAATTGATTTTCGTCGCGCATCGGTGCCGTACATCCTTCGAGGTAACTTACATAACTACCAGGCTCGGCAACAATCAGGGTGCGTTCAAACTGCCCGGTGTTTTCAGCGTTTATCCTGAAATAAGTTGAAAGCTCCATCGGGCAGCGGACCCCGGTTGGGATATAACAAAACGAACCATCGCTGAATACTGCGGCGTTCAGGGCAGCAAAGTAATTGTCTGTTGCGGGAACCACAGAACCAAGATATTTCTTCACCAGCTCCGGATGTTCCCGGATCGCTTCGCTCATAGAACAAAAAATGATTCCCTGCTCTGCCAGCTGGGTTTTGAAAGTGGTAGCTATGGAAACACTATCGATAACTGCATCAATCGCAACACCGCTCAACCTTTTTTGCTCATTCAGGGAGATACCTAACTTTTCAAAGGTTGCCCTCAGCTCAGGGTCGATATCATCAAGGCTATCAACGGAGACCTTCTGTTTTGGTGCAGAATAATAAATGATGTCCTGGTAGTTTATCGGCGGATAGTCGATATTTGCCCAATCAGGTTCTTTCATATTCAACCACTGCTGATAAGCCTTAAGTCTCCACTGCAGCATCCATTCGGGTTCATTCTTTTTAGCAGAAATAAATCTTACGGTGCTCTCGTCAAGTCCTTTTGGGGCCTCATCCGACTCAATATTGGTTACAAAGCCGTATTTATAATCGCTGAGAACGGTTTGTTCAATACTACTGAGCTTTTCATCCATATATTCGACTTTTTAAGATACTTGTTTTACTGCCGCAAAGGTACAAATGTATTTATACAAAAAAGTATAAATACCGCAATTTCTTCTAATTTTCAGCGCCCAGACCGCTAGATGTTTAAAAAGAGTGTATGATTATCAACAACTTATATTTGGTAGCAATTCCCGGGCGGGTTTTTTAACATTTTCATGCTCCGTGTGGACGTATGCAAGGCAAGTATGAGCACAAAATTACGAAATTGTTGGTAAGAGGAGGGAATCCCGGGAAAAAAGAGGCCGGTGTGGGTTACAACCAGTTCTTCCTTTTAAACCAGGTATAGATAGCCAGTACTATTACAAGCATCAGTACCATCACCCCGGGGTATCCCCATTTCTGCCTGAGTTCGGGCATAAATTCGAAGTTCATGCCATAAATACCCACGATAAAAGTCAGTGGCATAAAGAAAACCGAGAATATGGTCAGCACGCGGATAGTCTCATTCGTCCGCTGGGAAGAAATATTGAAATATATACCCACCAGGTGGTTAGTATTTTCTGCAAGTGAATCAAAGATACTCTGCTGTTTCACATAGAGATCCCTGATATCCCTGGTATATTCATCAGAGGTGCCAGGGGGGTCAATATGGTCGATGATGTCGTTCGATAGAAGCAATACCCTCCGGATCACGTCAACCTTCCTTTTCAGAAAATACATGCTTTTCAGCAAGGGGGCATTCTTATTTTTTAGAAATACCTTTTCTTCCAGGTAGTCGATTGTTCTGTTCAGTTTCGCCCCGGGTTCATCGAAGGTCAGCAGTCCATACCTCACAATTTCGTTGAACAGGTGAAAGGCATTTTTGCAATCGCCGGTTCTTAAAAATTCTTCGTTTACCGCTTCGAGATCTTTCCATTCGTGTTTGTGCACCGTAACAATAAATTTTTCCGAAAAAAATATGGCGAGTTTATCTGTGAGTTCCTGCACCGTATCGGCCTGTGATTCCCTATACACAGAATAGATACGCATGATCACAAAACTATAGGTCCGTAGCTTTTCGAATTTTGGCAGATGGTCGGGCTGCAGTGCATCTTCTACAGATGCTTCATGAAGTCCGAACCTTCCGGCAACCTGCTGGACTTCGGCGCGGTCCGGCGACACCAGGTCGATCCATTCAAATCCTGACTCAGAATCGGTAGTGTAACTTTTAATCATAACGGATCTAATAATTCGAATTTTTGATAATATGTACCCCTGACTTTTATTACCAATTTAGAACCAGCAACGAAACGCCCTGCCTGGCTAAAGTGACCGGGATAGTTGTATGCCCTTTTTTTGCCTGAAGTTTTTGTGAACTTCCTGCAGTTTTCAACATACCCGCTGCTTCCAGGGTTTTTATCTGCCCTGAATCGGGCGTCTGCGGCGATCCCATTTTTTTCCAGGCTTCGTAAGAATTGCTGTGTTCCTTGTCAATCCGGTATTCGGTCATCCGGAACGATTTTGCCGGGATATTATCGATAGTAACGGTTATCGCCTCAGGGGGCGCTTGCCTGTCCTCATCATGATAATTCCAGATCAAGATTGCAGCAGATCGTTGATCTCTGGACGCAATGGCACCAATATCGGTGCCGTTGCGGATACTCGAATCTAGCACCTGGCGGAGGGGATACATTCTGTTCCCAGTGGCATGGACAAGATTTCCTTTCATCATTCCAAACATCCTGAATACATTCAATACGGGCTTGTCAACCCCATTGGTGGCGAGGTCACGGAAACCATAAAACCAGGGTTGATTCTCAAATTCAAATGACCATGACACAGCACCGGTGAGATTTCCATTATATAATTGCGCCAGTTCATACTTCCTTGCAAAACTCGCTGCTGTATAACTTGAATACATCGTGCCATTCCGGTATGCATTTGATGGATTGGTCGCCATCCCGCATGCGGCACAACCTTCAGGATCAGACTCTCCTACAATCAAAGGTATTGACTGGGTTTCGGGATAAGTTTTTGCGATTTTGATCCCGGCTTCTATATCCCGTAGCTGGGGCGCCATATTCATCCAGACAACGCCGTCTTTTAAGGTGGGGTTACCCTTGGCATGAAACAACAGGACTTCAAGCGGCGACCCTGTTTTCCCGGTGGCAAAGTTCCTTTCATATAAACAGTGTTTAATGAATGCATGCATAAACTTCGTGGCACCTGCACTGGAGGTGCCGGCGATGTCCGGTCCTCCGATCCTGGCCGAAGGCAAAGCCCGTTTCAAACCATCAGCTGCATAATCATATAACTTGAAGAATTCTTCCTGTGTCCCCTTCCAGTATAAGTTTGGTTCATTCCATACTTCCCAATACCAGCTCTCGACTTCTTTCTGGCCATACCTCGCAACACAATGTTTTACCCATTGATAAATTAGTTCGCTCCATTTATTATAATCTTTGGGAGGATATGCCCAGCCAGTGTAAATTTTATTGTAAGGATCCCCGGGTTTCCAGTCATGCTGATATGGTTGCGGCTTAGTTGATAAGGCCTCAGGCATAAAGCCGATCTGCGCCAGGGGCTTAATCCCACGCTGTATATAGGTATCAAAAATACTATCGGTTATGCGCCAGTCGTATACCGGCTTCCCCTCAGCATCTTCTGTATATGCGTTTGACGATCCCCATTTCAATGCCGGCTTACCATCACCACTGCACAACAGGCAATGTGTTCTTACATACACCGGTACGGGACTTAAGGCAGCAATTTCAGACAGCAGTTTTCTACCATCCTTCATGTAAGTATAGTTTGGCTCATCATAACCAAACCAGGCCCAGATCGGCACCATCTTCCCTTTCTCTTTCGCAAGATCAACTGTAATTGTGGCCGGGGGCGCCGCTGCGTTTCCTGGAGCGGTACCTTGCCCCGTCGTGCTTTGCACCAGGCTGGCTGACAATAGCAATAACAAATAGTTTCTGAACATGCAGGCAAACGGCATAAATGGCAATTCTGCAGACTAATATAACTACAATTCACCTAAAAAAAATTTGCGAAACCGTATGGTTACGCTTATATTTGTAACCACATTGTTACATATGCAGGAAACCAGGAGGGATGTATTCCAGGCAATTGCTGACCCGACAAGGAGGGCGATTATAAACCTGGTATCAAAGAAATCATTAAATGTAAATGCCGTAGCCGATCATTTTGAGATAAGCCGTCCGGCTGTTTCGAAACACCTGAGGATACTGACAGAATGCGGGGTAATCCTCATTGAGGACCAGGGACGTGAAAGGCTCTGTCGTATTAACCTGAACAAACTAAAGGAAGTTGACCGCTGGCTGGATCATTACCGGAAATTCTGGAACCATAAACTCGATGCTTTGGGTAACTTTCTGGAAAGACCGGAAAAACCGGGAAAAGACGAGTTGCCGCGAAAGCAGGCAACAACAGTGAAGGCGGAAGACCAACAGATGCGGGGAAAGGCAGCAAAAGAAACACAGCCGGCAAGGCAGAAAATTACCACTAAAGTGAAGAAAAATAATAAAACAGGCAATCACCAATAATAAATTACCTATGTCTCAGCTCGTTTTCGAACGCACTTACAATGCACCCATCAAGAAAGTCTGGAAGGCAATCACTGATAAAAATCAGATGAAGGAATGGTATTTTGAACTCGAAGAGTTTAAACCTCAACCGGGCTTTGAATTTAGTTTCTATGGTGGCAAGGATGATAGAAAATATCTTCATAAATGCAAAGTCATAGAAGCACGGCCGGTCAACAGGTTATCTTATAGCTGGAGCTACGACGGATATCCGGGCACATCTGTCGTCACTTTCGACCTGGCAGAATTGTCAGCTGATAAAACAAAACTTACATTGACGCATTCGGGACTCGACAGTTTCCCATCCAGCGAGCCCGATCTTTCTATCGATAATTTCTCAGAAGGCTGGAATTTTATCACCGGCACTTCATTGCCGAATTTTGTGGAGACGGATACTATCCGCAAGACAGCCACGATCAGGGCATCGGCGGAAGCAGTCTGGAAAGTATTACTTGATCCCAATCACAAATGGGCAATAGCATTCGGAGAAGGTACACTCGCTCAAACAGACTGGAACGAAGGTTCACCGATCATCTGGACCGATCTGACCGGCGCCATTGGAGCCAGGGGTATCGTGAAGAAAAGGGTGGAGAACAAGGAGCTTGTATTAAGTTATTATGATGATGTTGAACCAGGGCCCGGGGAAGATACTGGTGAATACATGGAATCTTTTACTATAGAGGATGCACCCGGTGGCGTCACTCTCATTGCATCGTCCGGCCCGCTGGCAAAAAAATATATAGAGATGCATGGACCGATGTGGGATAAAGCGATGTCCGCGATTCAATCTGGTTCAGAGAGCAACACTTAATTCAATTTTATTCTGACGAAGCCCGATTGTTGACAGTCGGGCTTTTTGTTTGAAATAAGTGCCTATATTCATATCTTTTCATCCGGGATCGCGGGAAATCAATCATGTCTCTGTGATACCATCACTCATAACTAAAAAGCTTAACCATAAGAAATGAGAATACCGAAACTGCCTGCTCAACAATTTTCCATTGCTTTTGCTGTACTGACAGCGTTGACAACTGCCACCGGTTGTAAACAAACAGAAGTTACTGATTTAAGGATCAGGCAACTTGATACTTTGCAAGCTGCCCGGCTCGCTGCAAAGATTGATTCCAACTTCAAACCCCAGCTTGCAGATGGCCTCTCGCTCGAAGTCTGGGGAGTCGATTCACTTGTTATCTCACCAATAGCCATTGATATTGACGACCAGGGAAAAATTTATTATACCACAACCAACCGTCAGAAGAATTCCGAATTTGATATCCGGGGACATCGCGACTGGGAAATAGAATCTATCAGTCTTCAAACCATCGAAGACAAAAGAGCATTTCTGCGTAAAACACTTTCACCTGAAAACAGCAAGCAAAATACATGGCTTGCCGACCTTAATGGTGACAGTTCACACGACTGGCGCGATATGACGATTGAAAAGGAAAATGTTTATCGTCTCGAAGACGTGAATGGAGATGGTGTAGCTGACAAATCGCAGTTGGTTGTAGACGATTTTAATGACGAAGTAACGGATGTCGCCGGCGGTGTTTTATCTGATGGTGATGACCTGTTTGTCGCGGTCGGTCCCGATCTGTGGCGCATGAAAGATAAAAACAAGGATGGTATCGCCGATGAAAAAACTTCCATCTCTCATGGCTATGGAATTCATATCGGCTTTGGCGGGCATGGGATGTCTGGCGTTGAGATGGGTCCTGATGGCCGGATCTACTGGCAGATCGGTGATATCGGATTTAATGGAAAAGGACCGGATGGCCAGGTTTGGTCCCATCCGAACAGCGGTGTTGTAGCAAGGTCAAATCCCGATGGCAGCGATTTCGAAATCTTTGCATACGGTAACCGCAACACACACGAGTTTGTTTTTGATGAATACGGTAACCTGATCAGTGAAGACAACGATGGCGACCATCCGGGTGAGAAAGAGAGACTGGTATACATTGTAAACGGGTCTGACCAGGGATGGCGCAGCAACTGGCAATATGGCAAATACCGGGATCCGAACAATAACACGTACAAGGTATGGATGGACGAAAAAATGTATTTGCCGAGATGGGAAGGACAGGCAGCTTATATCACGCCCTGTATCAGCAATTTCGTGAGCGGCCCCGCAGGCATGGTCTATAACCCCGGTACTGCACTGGGACCTGAATATAAGAACAGCTTCTTTGTTGCGGAATTTGTTGGTAACCCGGCAAGTTCAGGCATTCATAGTTTCAAATTAAATCCAAAGGGAGCCACATTCGAACTGGGAGCACAAAAAAAAGTACTCGGGGGCGTGCTCGCCACTGGTCTTGATTTCGGGCCGGACGGTGCACTTTACGTAGCTGACTGGATAGATGGCTGGGAAACCATGAACCGTGGCCGTATCTGGAAGCTTGACGATAAAGCAAATGCCACAAGCGCCGCAAGAGTTGAAACAAAAAAATTACTCGGCGCTGATTTCACAAAACTCAGCGAGGAGGAGGTTGGAGCCCAATTGAAAAATGCGGATATGCGCGTCCGTTTGAAAGCTCAGTTCGAACTGGTAAAGAGGGGAAATGATGGATTAACCATTTTTAAACAGGCCCTGGCTTCGAATTCCAATCAGCTGGCTAGAGTACATGCCATATGGGGAATCAGCCAAATGGCGCGTGCAGATAAAAAACATGCGGACCTGCTGATCCCGTTACTCAAAGATGCAGATCCTGAGATCCGTGCCCAGGCAGCAAAATGGCTCGGGGATCTTCGTTATGCAAGCGCCGGCAATCAATTGATCCCGGTGTTGAAGGATCCAAACAGCCGCGCGAGGTTTTTTGCCGCAGAGGCGTTGGGCCGCATGAAATTTGAAGCTGCCATAAATCCGATCATTGAATTGCTGGCCGCAAACAATGATGAAGATGCGTATATCAGGCATGCAGGCACTCTTGCTTTGGCACGTATAGGAAAAGCTGAACCGATAATTGCTTTAGCTGGCAACCCTTCAAGGGCTTTGCGTATTGCAGCGGTGGTGGCTTTGCGTAGAATGAGCCATCCCGGCATAGCTGTGTTTTTAAAGGACAGCGATGAATTTGTTGTTACCGAATGTGCAAGGGCAATCAATGATGATCTTTCAATAAAAGATGCTCTGCCGGCTCTTGGTGACGTTTTAAAAACAACTGGTTTTAAAAATGAACCGCTGATCAGGAGATCTATCAATGCAAATCTCAGGGTGGGCACCGACAGTGCTATGCAGAACCTGATTGCTTATGCAAACAATAATGCGAACCCACCTGCAATGCGTGCTGAAGCGGTAGATGCATTGAGCACCTGGGCAAAGCCGTCTGTGCTGGATCGCGTGGATGGAAGATTAAGAGGACCAGTGACCAGGGATCCGGCTATGGTCAGGGGCCATGTTGCCAAATCGTTTCTTCAACTTCTTAATGATAAGGATTCTGCAGTACGGATAGGAGCAGTAAAGGCAATAACAAGGTTAGAAATAAAAGAAGCCGGACCGTCGTTACTGGCGATTGTCAAAACCGACAGGGAACCAGCCATCAGGGTGCAGGCATTAAGGGGCCTGGTTGAACTCCAGGACAAAGATGTTGAAGCCGCAGTTAAATCTGCATTGACAGATAAGGAAAAAACAGTGCGTGTAGCCGGTCTTGACCTGCTTCAGAAAATGAACATCGGAAAAGACCTCATGGTAAATCTCCTGACTAATGTGATCAGCACAAAAACTATGGAAGAGAAACAGGCCGCACTGTTAACCATGGGTAAACTACCGTTGCAGTACTCAGGCAAACCACTCAACGACCTGGTTACAAAAATGCAAACCGGTTCTCTCTCTCCCGATCTGTATCTCGAATTAGGTGAGGCTATCGACAGCACGGGATCTGCAGACTTGAAGACCAGGTTTAAAGAAGTAAGTTCAAAACTGTCTCCTGATGAACTGACAGCCTCCTATGCAGGAAGTTTAACGGGCGGTGATGCAAATCGTGGACGGATGATATTTTTCCGGAATCAGCAGGCGCAGTGTATGAAATGTCATGCTTATGACGATCGTGGTGGAAACGCCGGACCCAGGTTGAATGGTGTTGCTATGCGGCTTTCAAGAGAGCAGTTACTCGAAGCGCTGATCTCGCCAGGCGCCAGACTTGCACCTGGTTTTGGAATGGTTTCCATAGAAAAGAAAGATGGTAAGACGGTCTCCGGATTGCTGATGGAAGATACCAAGACAACGCTTGTCCTGAAACTTGGTGATCAGCCAAACCAGGTGATTCCAAAGGACCAGGTAGTAAAAAGAACCAACTCTCCTTCCAGTATGCCTGATATGAAGGCAGTACTTTCGAAAAAGGAGATCCGTGATGTTGTAAGCTTTCTCAGTACTTTGAAAGAGAACAACTAACTAACATTTTAAAACAGAACAACTAACTAACATAAAGAAAAGTGATAAGTCATAAAACACTCATCACTTTTCTTTATAACATTTAGAACGAAACTGCCGTCGACAGGGTTATAGCAGCATTTGAGCTTTGCGGGTTCCCATCCTTGTCAATAAAGATCTTGTCCCCATTATGGAGATGCCGGAATTCGAGTCTTAGCATTGCGTTAGGAACGGGTATAAAATCGATGTTTGCTGACAACCCTATCGTTTCGAAACCATTAGGCGTTCCTGTAGGTATGATGACTCCGTATTTATCTCTGAAGTATTCACCGCGGATTGACAAAGCCCATTTTCTAAATGGCGTAAGCCTGGTAATAAAAACAGGAGTGTACCATATATTTACCGAATTGCCGGCCACCGGCTTTTCTTCGGTTCCGATGTCGAAACCAGCCGTAAATCCAAATATGGTCGTCACCTGCAAGGTGCCATAGATATTGTGATATGTTCTGAACAACCTGGCAGAGTCCGGTTTATCGGTACCAAAAAACGTACTGTAATTTAATGTAAGATTATTCGCCGGCTTTACCGCCACCTGACTGCCCCAACTGATCATGGTATTACCTTCCAGCTTTGCTATCCTTTGCCAGCCATTCAATGCGAGCGCACTCACAAACCATTTACCATTATCGGAAGTATAGGAGATCCTGGCGCCACTTTCAAAATAAGGTGAGTTCTCAGCCACCAGGCTCCTGGTAAGCGCCCAGTTGTCTTTGCCCACGGCACTTTCAAATCCGATATGAGAAGGTAAGATGCCTATATCAAACCAGATGTTTTTTCTGTCGCTCAATTTATAACCTGCGTTTGCCTCGAAAACATTTTTAAGCACACCGGGTTCGGCGGAATAGTTGGCATTTACATAAGTTCCTGCCGCAATCGCAAAGTTGGCGCGAACCCTATTCTCATTATAAGCCGCCTTGATAAAACCAAGGTTCAGATTGAATTCGTTATGACGATTATAGTTGTATAAAAAAGAGGGCCTTTTATTGGACTCCGGGTTACCGAAATCATAGCCATAGTATGCTTCTACGTAACCGGAAATGGTAAGTGGGTTTGACTTGGGCTTGATTGAATCCTGGCCCGGGCTATTCAAAGAAATGCAAACGAATAATATACTGGTTATTGTCCTCATGATTATCCATAATCAATTTTCTTACGGCCATGTTTTGAGATCTGTCAATTTCTTCCAGTTGATATTTTGTGTACTGTCAGTATCCTCCCGGTCATATTTTGTGTACTGTCAGTTTCCTCCCGGCTATATTTTGTGTACTGTCAGTTTCATCCCGGTCATATTTGTGTACTGCCAGTTTCTTCACGGCCATATTTTATGTACTGCCAGTTTCTTCCCGATCATATTTTGGGTACTGTCAGTTTCGTCCCGGTCATATTTTGTGTACTCTCAATTTTTTCACTTGTGCAAGCAGGTCTTTGAACAGGAGGCAAGTTAATTGAGTTTAGATATATCGAAGCGTTTTGCGTCGACCAGCGTAATAGTGATCTTAGCAGCCAGGAATTGGGCAGCTGCTTAGTCAGCCCGGGACTAGTCAGCCGGGGACGGATCTATCTGTGCCCTGGTAGCGCCGGCAAGCCTTGCAAAATTTTTTGCTTTATCAATATCATAGTTTTTACCGGGATACCTGTCTTTGGAAAAAGCAGATTTGTAAATCGCCGCGGACACGGATTGAGGTACACTTTTTTTTGAACTGCCTCCCGCAGGAGAACCTGGCTCTTTTCGTTGAATTGCCGCCGCACTTGAAAGCACTCCCTCTCCGAACTGGTTTTTAATACTGTCAACCGCATGGTAAAGCTGGATGAGCTCCGAAGTATCCTGGAACATGTTTATCTGGTATGTTCCGGCGATCAGATGAGTAAACCTTACTCCAATCAGTCGGATAAGTAAACGCCTTTCATACAACTTTTTAAATAGCTCCCTTACTGTTCTAACGAGCATAAGGTCCGCGTTTGTATAGGGCACCGTTTTCTGAATGGTATGGGTTTCAAAATCTGAATACCTGATCTTAACCGTGATACAACCGGTGAGCCGGTTCTGGTTCCTCAGATCAAAGGCGATTTTTTCTGTCATCCTGACGAGTTCTGCATCCAGGAAATTAATGTCTATCGTATCCTGTTGAAATGTATTTTCAGTTGATATAGATTTTTGTTCATGATAGGGTATCACCGGAGATTCATCAATTCCACGTGATCTGCGCCATAATTCCTCGCCCGTCTTGCCCATCAGATTTTGTAACATAATAACAGGAATCTCACTGAGCATGCGGACTGTTTCAACACCCATCTTCAGAAATTTATATCCTGTTTCCTTTCCGATGCCGGGGATCTTCATAATGCTGAGCGGTGCAAGAAAAGAACGTTCATCACCAAATGGAATCTCAATCCTTCCATCAGGTTTCACTTCATTTGTTGCAACCTTACTAATCAGTTTATTGCTTGCGAGGCCATAGGAAACCGGCAGGCCGCTTTCCTTTATCACCTTTGATTTGAGCTCTTCTGTAAACTTCGCACAACCGTGAAATTTATCCATGCCCGTAAGATCAATGTAGAATTCGTCAATGCTTGATTTCTCAAATACAGGTACTGAGTCATTGATCACTTCGGTAACCATGCCTGAAAATTTACTGTACTCTTCGAAGTCACTTTTTACAACAATTGCTTCACGACACAAACGCAGGGCGGCCCGCATTGGCATGGCACTGTGAATTCCGAACTTCCTGGCCTCATAACTACAAGCTGCAACCACTCCCCTGTCGCTGCTTCCGCCAATCAACAGTGGCTTCCCGATCAACCTGGGATTTCGAAGCCGCTCCACTGATACAAAAAAAGTGTCGAGGTCAAAATGTGCAATGTGCCTGTTGTATGTCAGCATAAAAAATAATTATAGATGACCTTTGGTATTTTTATTGAACGTTTAGCATTACAGCAGCCCCGTTATAGTATTGCTCTAAAGCTCACCGGCCACCGTTCGTTTTTCGTAAGATCTCGGCTTATAACCCACCCTGGCCATTTTGGTTGCTTCCAGTGTATATACCCCGAAGTCTTCGGTTACCCGGCCGGTAATGCGATAGAAACCACCGGTATGCAATGGATAATCCCTTGCCGAATCAGGAAAGTGAACGGTGTCTATCCAATCCAGGTTCGAGTCAACGAACGTTCCGAAAAACATCTGATCACGGTTTTTTGTCACCACTCCCTTCCGGGCAATATAATAGGCAAGCACGGTGATCGACTTGCCTGCAAAGTCGCGGATTCCTGAAGCGGCAACATAGTTTGACGGATCATCATCAACCATTTCAAACGGATTAGATAAAGTGAATCCCAGGATTTCCATCTGGTCGAACAGATCGTCCAGCCTGTAATCCTGCAAAGCCGGTAACCGGATCTCTACCGGTTCTTCGCTGAACAACGCAGGTGACGCATGATTTGCAGGCTGGTTTCTTTTCTGCAAAAAGTTTGCTTCCCACAATAAGTGCTTCTTTCCCTTCCCGGTGAACCGGAATGCGCCAATGCTTACCAGCGTGTTCAGCTGCTCGAGCCCTATATTGGTTCTTTCAATAAAATCCTGCATATGCTTAAAGGGACCGTTAACCTTTCGCTCATCCAGCAGGGTCTCTATCAACACGGTTTGCAGTCCTTTGATATGTACAAATCCTGCGAATACCTCATTGCCATGGATATTCGTGTACATATCACTGTTATTAACGCAGGGAGCCTTGATATCACCACCAATTTTAAGCAGTTCGAGAAAATAAAGCTCGCGCGAATAAAAGCCGCCGAAGTTATTGATCACCGCCACCATGAATTCTTTCGGGTAATAAGTTTTGAGGTATAGGCTCATATAACTTTCAACTGCGAAACTTGCCGAATGGGCTTTGTTAAAACTATATCCTGCAAAACTTTCCATCTGCCGCCATACTTCCCTTGCCAGTTCATCCGGATGCCCCATTTTTTTGCATCCCTCATAAAAATTATCCTGTATGATCTTGAATTGATTGTTCGAACGGTACTTTCCGCTCATTGCCCTGCGTAAAATATCAGCTTCACCAAGATCGAGACCCGCGAAATAATGTGCAATCTTTATTACATCTTCCTGGAAAACCATCACACCGTAGGTCTCTTTCATATGTTCTTCAAAAAGCGGATGCAGATAAACGGTTTTTTCGGGGTGGTGAAAGCGGTAAATATATTCGCGCATCATTCCTGATTGGGCCACACCGGGCCTGATGATTGAACTCGCCGCTACCAGGGTCAGGTAATCATCACAACGCAATTTTTTCAGGAGCTGTCTCATAGCCGGGGATTCGATGTAAAAACATCCGATGGTATTCGCCTCCCTGATCTGGCCGGCCACAAGTTTATCCTGCTTAAATTTTTCGACGTCGTGGATGTCTATGTCTGTTTTTTTATTTTGTTTGATGAGCGACAGGGCTTCACGGATATGACCGAGTCCACGCTGGCTGAGAATATCAAATTTGTTGAGCCCTATATCTTCAGCAACGAACATATCCATCTGTGTTGTTGGAAATCCTTTGGGTGGCATGAACAAGGAAACATGATTCAGAATAGGTTCTTCAGAGATCAGCATTCCACAAGGATGTATAGAAAGATTGCTCGGAAAGTTCCGCATCAGTGCCCCATACTGTATGATCAGTTGTTGAATGTGATCAGATGGTCTGTTTGTCAGTTGCAACGTTTTGATATCGCTGACCGGGAGACCAAATACTTTTCCAAGCTGCAGTATGATGGCGTCATGTTGAAAGGTGGGATAAGAGCCGAGTAATGCAACGTGTTTTTTTCCATATCGCTTGAAGATATAGTCGATCACTTCGTCCCGGTCAGTATAAGAAAAATCAATATCAAAATCAGGTGGCGACGTGCGATGCGGATTAAGGAACCTTTCAAAATAAAGATTAAGTTCTATCGGATCCACATCGGTTATCCGGAGGCAATAGGCAACTATGGAGTTGGCGCCGCTACCACGACCTACATAATAAAACCCGCGTGACTGGGCATAACGGATGATATCCCAGTTGATCAGGAAATAAGAAGTGAAGCCGAGTTCGTAAATGATCTTTAATTCTTTAGCCATCCGTTCCGAAGCAACCTTGTTGCGCCTTCCATACCGGGATATAAGTCCATCCTTTGCAAGTTTTTCAAGCAACACACGATCGTCTTCAACCGATGCACTGAAGGTTTTCTTTGTTTTATCAACCTTGAAATCCATTTCAAGATGACAACTATCAATCAGGCGGTAAGTATTTGTAACGATGAACGGGTATTGTTTGAACTCATTGAGAAGCTCCGAGGGAGATCTGAACGTTTCATCAGGTTCGCACTGCACATTTACCGGAAGCTTGGACAACAATAAATTCTTGTCGATGGCACGTAACAGGCGATGAAGGTTGAACCGCTTTTTGTCCTGTACTGTAACTGGTTGCCTGATTACAAAGTGCTGATGATACGTCCCGAAATCGATGTTATAAAGTTTTGATATCTCCGAGGGTAATACACCGATCTTTTCGTTACGTGCCAGGGAAAGATGAGATTTTTTACCGAATGGATATATCACATATCCATCATCGGCGGCACTGAAAAATACGGGGTTGTCACTGACGGCGGGGAAAGGTTTTTTGGCCATCAGGTGTTCCGTCAGAAAACTGTTGATCCAGGCAAGGCCCTTGTTATTTGCAGCAAGCAGAATGTACAGTAATTCATCTTCGTTCCTGATCTCAACACCAAGTATGGGCTTCATGCCCTGTTCACGGCAAAGCTTTACAAATTCCCAGCTATTACAGGTAGAGTTGATATTTGTAAGGGCAAGTGCAGTTATTCCAAGTGCTGTCGCGGTGTCGACGAGTTCTTTGGTCGAAAACGTACCATACCGGAAACTAAAAAAGGTCTTGCAATTCAGATACATAACAATGCAAGATTACTAAATTTTTTAGTAAATCTGGAACTAAGATAATTGGCGCCGGCGGGAAAAAATAACGAGCGCCGCTGGTGGCGTATCCTGAAGAAAATATCAGACCTTAAGAATCAGATTTTTCTTCGTTACCGGATAAGTAACCGTAAAAAAAATATATGCAGGAATAGCTCGGGTAAATCAGACCTCTGAGTAAGCCAGTGAACAGGATCAATTCACATGCAGAAGCACCTGTGAATAACCATAGAACTTTAAGCTGGCTGTTCGAGCGGCAGTATGAACAGGAACGTGGATCCTTCCCCGGAGACACTTTTAGCGGTGATCAGGCCATTGTGTTTCTCGATGATTTTTTTACTTATCGCGAGCCCTATTCCCGTGCCCTCGTATGCATCCTTGGAATGAAGCCTTTCAAACAATACGAATATGTTATCGAGATACCTGGATTCGAAGCCGATCCCGTTGTCTGAAATCGTGAAGAGGCAATAAGCGCCGCCGGGTGTTTCGTGACTGTCGAACGACTTATAAGCGATCGTCTTCGCGGAAATATGTATTACCGGCGGTACGTTTTCCCTGGAAAATTTGATGGCATTCGAGATGATATTCTGGAACACCTGCCTGATCTGTCCCCTGTTGACACCTATAACAGGTAAGGGGTCAACGGTGATCGATGCCTGTTTCTCTACGAAGATCAATTCGAGGTCCTCAAGCAATTCTTTGATCAGGATATTCAGATCAACTTTTTCAATATGATTTTTTTTGGATGAAAGCTTTGAATAATTCAGGATGTCAAGAACGAGCCGCTTCATGCGATCGGCTGAAACGGTGATCTTGCTCAGGTATTTTTGTGATTCCTCAGTAAGCTGATCTGCCGCCCTCGCTTTCAGCAATTCAGAAAACAGCTGGATCTTCCTGAGTGGTTCCTGCAAATCATGTGAAGCAACAGAAGCAAATTGCTGAAGATCGTGGTTGCTTGATTCAAGCGCATGATTTGATTCCGCAAGACGGGTGTTTTTTTCTCTGAGTGTTTCCTGGCTCTGTTTCAGGCTGGTGAGATCGGTCACAATTATACTCAGGGAAACACCGTCTTCCAGTTCAAGTGCGGTCAGGGATACAAGCACCGGTTTCTCATGCCCGTCTGACTTCAGCGAGATCTCTCCCTTGCAGTCTTCCCTCCAGCATCTTTCAAAATGTTCCCTGAAATAACCAAGGGTAGCATCAGTAACAAATTCTTCGAAATGACAGCCGATCACAGTGGAGATGGTCCGGTTAACCATTGAAGCAAACTGTGAATTACAATACAGTATCAAACCATCGTTACTGAGGGTGACGGCACCTTCCGTCATCTTTTCAATAAAAACCCGGTAGGTTACATCCGCTGACTTTAAGGTATAAAGCTGGTGCCCCCCTGCACCTTCAACCACCAGCGCGTCTACCTGGCCGGTACGAATTGCTTCAATTGTTTCATTAGCTTCGTAAAGTTGTCGCTTTACTTCTTCGAGCTCATTTAACAGATCATGATATGTGTTCGATCTCAATTCCATTGTTTAAGGTTGCAGACCAAGACCTCTCAAAACTTTTGCTGTTTCTGACATATCTCCTATCAATCTTCTTTCAGGTCCCGGAGTTTTTTTTATAAGTAAAGGCAGTGCAATGATCTGTTCTTCTTTTGCCAGGACTGCCTGCTGATACACATCAATTATTTCCAGTGAATACCGGCCCTTAAGATAATTCTCACAGATTTCCCGCACATTTTTTATTGCGCGCACCGAGTTAGGTGAAGTACCCGTGATGAACAACCTGAGCGTATATTCAGGTTCTTTCGCCGAAGGATCGTTGACATCAGAATTATGTCCTTGTTTTGTTACCATTCTAATTTTTTACCGGGCGGAGATCCAGCCCTACAAGCACCTTCTCTTCGTTCGAAAGATCACCAATTATTTTTCGTATTGGCACCGGTACCTTTCTTACCAGTGTCGGAATTGCAAGTATCTGATCCCCCGCGGCCAACTGGGGATGCAAAAGAAGATCAATGACTTCAAGACGATATTCATCACTAAGGTGCTGCTCACAATACTTTTGAAGATTTGCAAGCGCGGTCATCGACTTAGCAGTATTACCGGCGATATATAAACGCAGTTCATACTTGTAAGTTTTCTCCTTAACGGGTGACTTTTTACTCGGCTTTTTTGTCGTTCTCTTTGTCATTATCTTTTGTATTCGATCTTAGTTGACTTAATTTTCTCCGGTTCCTTTCCATGATCTGTTTTCGGAGATCTTCCTCCATGAAGGACCGGTTCAGTTCTTCCTGTACACCCTCAAACTCTTCTCTAAGCGAGCTTATCTTAGCCTCGAGCACAAGTCTTTTCCGCTCAATTTCTTTGTCTTTCCTGGTGATGGCATAAGTTTTCAATTCAACACCAGCGGCTTCATTCATCTGCTGTGCCTCGCGGGCAGAACCGGTGAGCACTCCATCAGGGCTCAGGTATACATCCAGCAGGTCAAGGCCTTTATCAGTGATAACAAATTCCCGTACCTGGTTCGAATGTTTCATACCACGGGATTTCATGATATACATGCCACGGTTCCTCTCCCCGTTTGATTCAATATCGCGAACCAGCAGCCAGGCATCCACCAGCGATGAAACACCCTCATCAGTTTGTTCATTTACGATATTATTCAGTGTGAGTGCAGTGAACATGACCGTGATGTTTTCTGATTGCAGGTAATCTATCAACCGGATCAAGATCGATTTTACCTCGGCAACGGAACCGACAGTGATAAGATTGGTTATCGGATCGAGAATTACTGTGGAAGGTTTAAACTTTTTGATCTTCTTATGGATAGCTACCAGGTGCATTTCCAGGCCAAACAGTGTTGGTCTTGAAGCGTGCATCTGCAGCAAGCCAGATGATATATGTTTACGAAGATCAACCCCGATCGAACTCATGTTTCGTACAATCTGTTGTGGCGATTCCTCAAAGGCAAAATATATACACTTCTCCTTTTTTTTGCAGGTGGCATCAGCAAACAGGGTTGCAATGCTTGTTTTGCCTGTACCGGCGGTTCCTGAAACAAGAATCGAGCTACCACGGAAAAATCCCTTCCCACCAAGCATTTTGTCAAGAGCCGGGATACCTGAAGGTACCCGCTCTGAAGAAACTTCATTATTAAGTAATAACGAAGTCACCGGTAACACGGAGATTCCATCTTCATCAATCAGAAAAGGATATTCATTTGTACCATGCATGGAGCCACGGTATTTCACAACTCTCAGCAGTCGGGTGGAAATCTGGTTTACCACGCGATGTTCCAACAAGATCACACAATCGGAAACATATTCTTCAAGACCCTGGCGCGTAAGAGATTTTTCACCCTGCTCCCCGGTGATTACTGCCGTGACACCTTTCTCTTTCAGCCAGCCAAATAACCGCCTTAATTCTGCGCGAAGGATGGCCTCATTGTTTAATCCTGAAAATAAATTCTCTATGGTGTCGAGCATCACACGTTTGGCGCCGATGCTATCTATGGCATAGCCTAAACGAATAAAAAGTCCATCAAGGTCATATTCCCCCGTCTCCTCTATCTCGCTCCTTTCTACCCTTACATGATCTATTCTGAGAAGATTATCTTTTTGAAGCTTTTTCAAATCGAAGCCAAGAGAAGCCACATTCAATTCGAGCTCACTGGCGGTTTCTTCAAAGGCCATTATAACGCCCGGCTCGTTAAATTCAATTGCACCACGCATGATGAATTCAATGCAAAATAACGTCTTGCCAGCGCCGGCTGCACCGCAAACCAATGTCGGCCTGCCTGCTGGCAAACCGCCACCGGTTATCTCGTCCATGCCGGTGATCCCTGTGGGAATTTTATTTATGGGCTGCACTTGCCTGGCAGTTCCTTTTTTGGAATTTGAAGCCATACGATTACATGGTTTACAGGTGTATGATCACGTTAGCCATTCAGGCTAATAATCGCTCCATGCGCTTCAAATCTAATGCCTTAACTAATTTATTGATTATCAAAACTTTCTTAAAATGAAATTATTCCACAACCTGTAGATCGTTTTTTCCGGATTGAGTAATCATGCCAAAATCAAACTGCATTTCATTCAGTTTCCTGTATAGGCCATTCATGTTCATGAGTTCTGCGTGGGTGCCGGCCTCGGACACTACACCCTTATCAATTACAACAATTTTATCTGCATTGCGGATAGTAGATAAGCGGTGAGCAATCACAAAAGACGTTCTTCCCTTCATGAGGTTTTCCAACGCTTCCTGCACCAGTTGTTCGCTATGGCTATCAAGCGAGGACGTGGCTTCATCCAGGATCAGTATGGCCGGGTCATTCAGGATCGCCCGGGCAATAGCGATACGCTGTCTCTGGCCCCCACTTAATTTTATGCCACGCTCGCCTACTACGGTGTCATATAGTTCCGGGAATCGTTCGATAAATTCATGAGCGTTTGCCTGCCTGGCAGCAGCTTTAATGGAAGCATCATCAGCATCGGGCTTGCCATAGGCGATATTGTCCCTGATTGTTCCGCCAAACAACTGAACCTCTTGTGGAACAAATGCCATTTGCTTCCGGAGCTGGGTGAGCGGAAAATCCTTTGCCTTCCGCTCATCAAAATATATTTCACCATGATCCGGCTCATAAAACCTCAGCAACATGGCTGCTATCGTAGTTTTTCCCGCACCACTTGGTCCTACAATGGCGATCTGCTGACCGCTCTCTGCGCTCATACTAAGATCCCGGAGCACAGTTACATCTTTTCTTGAGGGATAACTGAAAGCAACCTTGCTGAGCCTTACATTACCATTGATCTTAAATTGCGGGTCGATGGTTACAGGGGTCAGGCTCACCGGCTCACCTTCCCCACGCATAATTTCTCTTACACTCTGGGTGGCTCCAAGTGTTCTCTGCAACTGCGAGAACATGTCGGCGAAACCTGCAAATGTGCCACCAACGAACATGGAAAAGATGACAAACATCGTAAGTGATCCAATGGTCAGTTCGCCCGACTGGATCAGGTTCACACCATACCACATTACAAATGCGATGGTTCCGAATACACTAAAGATCATAAAGGAAACAAACGCGCCCCGATAACGCGCATTTGTTATTGCTGTATCAACCACCGCGTAAATACTTTTTACATATCGGGCAACTTCGTAAAACTCACCGGTAAAAGCTTTAACAACAGTGATGCCCTGGAAAGTCTCCTGTACGATGGTGCCGCTTTCTGCCAGTTGATCCTGTGCCCGTTTTGCCATTTTCCGGATCTTTTTGCCGAAAACAACCGCCAGCACTGCTATTACGGGAACTACAGATAACATCACCAGGGCAAGCTTTGCACTTATCCAGAATATAAATACAAGCCCGATTATCAAAGTAAAGATCCCTCTCAAAAACTCAGCAAGTGTAAACGAGATAGCATCCTGGATCTGGGAAAGATCGGATGAAATGCGGTTGCTTAATTCACCAACACGTTTTTCGGAGAAAAAGTGCATGGGCATTGTCAGCAGCTTGCTATATACATCCCGGCGCATACCCGCGAGTGATCGTTCGCCTACTTCAGTGAGCAGGTAAATACGCATAAAAGAAAAAATGGTCTGAATGGCGAGCTGAACAAAAATAAGTATCAGGGTCGTGTTGACACTCCAGTGTATATCTTTCAGGTTGAAGCCAAACGACGAAACCGGGCTGGTGGTCGCAAGCCCTGCCCCCGGTGAGGCGGCATCAATCATCTTACCCAAGAACAAAGGGAACAAACTGGTTGTAAACGCGGAAAGTGCTATAAATACAAGGGCCCAGAAAAATTTCACACGATACGGTTTCACATAGGTGAATAGTACCAATGCCTCTCTTAAACTCTCTTTTGTGATCTTAACCTTTGGTTTATCGTCATTACTTTTACCTCTTGCCATAGCCTTGCAAGTTAGGAATTTTAGTATCAATCTACCCCGCTCATCTCTCCGGATGCGGTTATCATTAAGTGATCTTCTATTTGAATGGCCGGGAAAAAGATGAACAGTATAACGGTTATAAGTAACCGAAGTCAGGAGCCGGCTTTTAAATGTTTAAGCTGAGATGTGCGAGGCTGCGGGCGGGGTGCTTGCATTTTCACGGGTTCGGTGGCCAACCAGCGATTCAGGCCAGGGATACCAGGTGAACATCCTGCCCGGAAATTTGAATAACTACTTCCTTTCCCGGCTGCGTTGATGAATGCCACGACCGGCTTGTAATTTTGTGTTCGCCTACCAGGAAGTCGGTTTCAAAATAATGACCGAAGTGCCTGGCAGCTATTGCCCTTCCGGTAAAGCGGATCTGCGATTGACCTGTTTGCCCTATTTGACGCGCAGCAATACTGTCACCGGTTACCAATGAATCAACAACTAAACATTTCTCCGGTCTTACTATGGCCCTTAGCCCTGGTGGTACCTTAAGATCCATGCCTGCTAAATGCAGTGACTCTTCCGGCAAGAGATTGTATTTCCCGAACAAAGCCGCTGTATAGGTCGATACTGGTTTCGAATAAATCAGTCCAGGTGAATTTTTTTCAACGATCTGACCATCTTTCATCACGATGATTTCATGAGCCCAGGGAAGGGTATCGACCGGGTCATGAGAGATCATGATAAACGACATGTTTAGTTCATTACCGATATCTTCAATAATGTGTTTCAGCAGTTCCTTGTTTGCAGGATCCATATTCGAAAATGGTTCGTCAAGCAAAAACAGCTTTGGATCCATGATCAGTAATCTTGCAATGGCTATTCTTTGTTGTTCACCACCTGAAAGTTCATCCGTTCTTCTTTTGAACAGATGCCTGATGCGACAAAGGCTATATAATCTGTCAGCCTTCTCAACCGGCCATTCATTTGCATATTCAAGTATCTGTTCAACGCGGAGGAAATGCGGCAGCCTGAAATCCTGCGACAAGTACGCAATTCCCTGATGGCCGGGAATTAACTTATCGGCGGGTCCTATAACTTTCTGATCCCTGAAGATCACTTCACCGCGATCAGGCTGAGCCAGCCCGGCGATGATCTTCAATAAGGTCGTTTTTCCTGAACCCGTTTCACCGGCAACTGCGATATTGCATCTTTCTGATTGCCTGAAGCTGATATTGGTGAGATGAAATCCCCGTTCGTCTTTTTTGCTGACACCGTTAACCTGTAGAAGATCCATGAATACTATTGTAACGTTTTGGTCCCGGTTTGCAAGGCCTTCATGGCTTCGGCCATTCTTTTTCCTAACAGGTCAGCTGAAGGTGAATCAAAATGCGTGGTGTCACCTTTGTGGCGGAGATCTGTGCTGACGGCTAATAATGAATGTGGGATTGTTTCCCCGAGCTTTCTTAATTCGAGATTGATCAACTGGTAACCCGGCCGGAATGTTCCAAGTTCACCTGCAACAAAGGGTAATGCCTGTACGCCGGTGGCTGTGCGCAGACGTTGAACTAGTACCTGGAGGTTTTGGATATATTGGGGAGCTTCCGATGGCTTCGAGTCTGACTCGCCCTGGTGCCACAAAATGCCTTTAAAAACACCGGCTTTTTTCGCTTCGTTAATTCTGATCAGGGCATCATCGAAAGGATGAGTTTTGGTAGCGCTGTCATACCCACCGGGGACCCAGGATCGGATGGAGGTCCCGCCTACGGCACAGGGAACAAGGCCTATCCTGACTTCCGACGTTGATGCATGCTGACGACTGGAATCCGGCGAAGCTGCCCGGCGTTTGATTGAATCTGCTTCGGCCATGGTTTTCGCGAAAGCGAATCCCGGACCGACGCCAACTATGGCGGGTTTGTCAAAATGCAGGGGATGGCGGGCAGGAACCCATTTGCCCGATTTGTCAAGCATAAAAATATTGTTGTATTGCAGGTCGCGATATGAGGCGGTGATTTCACCTCTTCCCGCCATATTAGATTGACCAACCAGGAGGTAGAGATGAAAACTACTGTCTGGCTGGGCCTGGCTCCCAAATACGGTACACATTGCGAGTGCAATACAAACAAACTTTTGCATGAAGGATCAGGACTAACCGCCCTTCTTTACGTTAACTGCGTTTGGTCCTTTGGGGCCCATCATTACTTCAAATACAACCTTGTCATTTTCACCGATGCGCTCAGAGATCTGGTTCACATGCACAAAAATGCTTTCCTGTGATTTCAGATCCTTGATGAAGCCAAAGCCTTTGGCATCATTGAAAAATGTAACAACGCCCGTTCTTACAGGGTCTTCCTGTACACGATCCTCTTGCCGGAGGGTTCCAATCTGCATGTCTTCCAGATTGAATACTTTCTTTTTCTTGGGATCCGGCGGAGTAGATGAAATATTGCCGTTTTCGTCCAGGTAGGCCATCATTTCGTCGAGAGACTTGCCTTTTTTAGCATTAGCCTTACGCTCGTCCATTTTTTCCTGTTTCTCCTGGCGTAATTTTAATCTTTTCTTTTCTTTTTCTTTTTTTCCAAATGTTTCCTGAGATTTTCCCATATTTCTTTTCTGATTTGTTTGTATAAAGTTCGTGAATTATTCCCGAAGCATCTAAATAAACAAAAGTTATTAACATCCGCCCTGCGGATAAACACCGCAACAATAAGAAAAAACGGCGTTTGAAGTCAATCCCTTTATAACCAATGAAATGAAGTACGGACGTCCAACTAACTGACAGGTTTGGATGGCCTGTTATACCAGAGTTGAACAAGACCTGAAGGGTAAGTGACGCATTTTTTGAATTCGAGAGCCTGCGAGGGCCTGCCATCACGGAACAGCCTGATCCCGTCACCGACCAGGTATGGTATTACCGAAACTATCAATGTATCAATCAACGAGCGCTGAAGAAGCTCAAATACGAGTTCTCCGCCACCGTCACAATAAATATTCTTCCCTTCCTGTTTATGAAGCTCCTTAATTAATCCGTCAAGGTCACCAAAATAAGTAACATTTTCATCGCTCCCTGTTCTCGACCTGGAGAATACGTAGCATTTCTTATCCTTGTGTGGAAATTCAATACCGAACGACAATAATTTGTCATAAGTCCTCCTGCCCCAGATCAGCGTATCTATATCTTTTTGAAACGAAAGATAACCATAGTCCTCCCCCGGAACATCGACCGATGACAAAAAATCAATATTGTCATCCTTGCCAGCTATATATCCGTCAAGGCTCATCGCAATATATAAAATGATTTTTCTCATCACCAGGGGCCATCAAATCATGATGTACTTTTATATATGAATTAAGCCCAGGCATTTTATCAGCCGTTTTATCAGCCTGACATGTTGCACATGTCTAACCTGTTGGAAGATTATTCTTTTTCAGTCCGTCAATAATATATTCAGAAGCCCTCATACTTAATGCGAGGATCGTCCAGGTGATATTTTTATCGGCCTGGGAAGTGAAAGCAGCTCCATCCACCACAAACAAATTTTTACAGTCATGAGCCTGGTTCCATTGATTCAGCACCGAAGTTGCCGGATTGCTTCCCATCCTTGCAGTACCACCTTCATGAATAATTTTACCGGGAGAATTCAAGCCCCAGTCATTCTGTTCGTTATCCTTATCGCCTCCCGTGATAACCGCACCCATCGAGTGCATGATCTCACGAAACGTTTCCTTCATATGTTTGGCCTGTTTGATCTCGTATTCACTCCATTTCACATTAAATCTCAAAACAGGAATTCCATATTTATCAACGGTATTCGGATCGATCTCACAATAATTGTCTTTGCGGGGCACAGCTTCACCACGGCCCGCCATACTGATGTTTGCGCCATAAAAAAATCTTGCATCTTTTTTCAACTGCGCGCCATAACCACCTGCTTCATGACTTACACCGTTCACAGGATAACTGCCATTAAGGTTTTGTGAGTTGAACCCAAACCCATACATTGGCATGTTCATTCCACCACCATATTCAATGTGATAACCACGGGGAAAATCAAGTTTTTTATTATCCAGCCACCATGGAGTGTAAACATGCATGCCCCCGACTCCGTCTTCATTGTATCGTTTTCTGCCAAATAACGAAGGGATGTATCCACTCATACTTGCCCCGGTCGAATCATGGAGGTACTTACCAACTACCTCGGAGCTGTTTGCCAGTCCGTTTGAATGACGGGCAGATTTTGAGTTAAGCAGGATCCTTGAACTTTCGCAGGAACTGGCGGCAAGTATCACCACTTTGCCGGTTACCTGGTATTCCTGCAAGTCTGTTTTATTTACATATGACACGCCGGTTGCCAGCCCCTCTTTATTGGTAAGAACCTCACGTGCCATGGCGTTGGTGACCAGGTCAACATTGCCGGTGGCAACTGCTGGTTTAACAAGGACCGAAGACGAAGAAAAATCGGCATAAACCTGGCAGCCCCTGTTACACTGGCGGCAATAAAAACATGCGCCACGGTCTTTATTATCTGGCAATTGTTTGGTAAGTATAGATAACCTTGAAGGTATAACGGGAAGGCCTACCCCAGTTGCACCCTTCTTTATCAGCAGTTCGTGCAATCTTGGTTTTGGGGGAGGAAGGAAGACCCCATCCGGGTCATTGGGTAATCCTTCATTAGTGCCAAACACCCCTATCATCTTATCAACAACATCGTAATATGGCTTGATGTCGTCATAGCCTATCGGCCAGTCATCCCCGAGACCATCGATACTTTTTCTTTTGAAATCCCTGGGTCCAAAACGAAGCGAGATCCTACCCCAGTGGTTCGTTCTGCCACCAAGCATCCGGGACCGGAACCAGTCCCATTGTGTGCCTGGACTTTTGGTATAAGGTTCGCCATCAATTTCCCACCCCCAGTAAGCAGCGTCGAAATCACCAAACGGTCTGAACTTAGTACTTGCACCCCTTCGGGCACTTTCCCAGGGGTTCTTGAGCTGCGTAACGTTTTTGGCAGGATCATACATCGGGCCGGCCTCAAGTAAACAGACCTTTAATCCCGCTTTTGACAAAATATAGGCTGCCATTCCGCCGCCGGCACCGCTACCCACGATCACAACGTCATACTGTTTCGATTCTTTTTTTATCTGAAAGATTCCCATATCCGAAAATATTTAAAAAATTGATCGTCCCCAATCTTGATTTAAATCAACAATTGCGGTAACTACCTATAGATTAAGGGTGGTTATACCGGTGTTTATACAAGGGTTTACTGCTTACTTGCAGCCAGTTCATACCAATCGATGGCTGTACTAGTCAACCAACCATTTCCATTAAACCTTCCTGATTGCCCCTGCGACCGCGGGGGCAGTCCTTTTTCAGGACTCTTCGTAATCCAGGTCCTTTGAAAAAGTTTCCGGCAGTTTCCATAGAAAAAGGAGCGCAATTCCTACTACTATGGTACCGACAATGACCGCGCTGGTTGTTATTCCAAAAGAGTTCTTCAGGTATAGAAAAAGTCCCGATATCGGAATTACAGAGGCCCTCACAAAATTGGGAACAGTGGTCGCAACGGTTGCCCGGAGATTACTACCGAAGAGCTCAGCAGCAATCGTCACAAACAGTGTCCAATAACCGTTGAAGAATCCGAGGCATGCACAGAGAATATAAAATGTGGTCAGACTCTGTGTTTGTGTCAGGAGATATGCCAGCATGAGGGCATAGGAACCCAATAAAAATACAAGCATACCTTTTTTACGGCTTTTCCATTGCTGACTCATCGAACCACTTACTATGTCACCCAGCACTTGTCCCGCAAAGGCGAGCATTACAGCTTTGCCTGCAACGATAGGTTCAGTAACTCCAAGGGCCTGTCCGAATTCAGGTGAAAAGAAGATCAGTACTCCTGACACAAACCAGATAGGTGTGCCGATCAGGATGGCAGATATGTACTTGAAGAAACGCCTTTTGCTGGAAAATAACATCAGGAAATTACCGCGCTGAACATTCTTGTTGGCTATTTTCAGGAACATTCCTGATTCAAATACACCCACTCTCATGGCCAGTAGCAGCAATCCCAGTCCGCCGCCAACAAAATACGAAGTTCTCCAACTAAATGTATCAGCAATAAAAAATGCCAGTATCGCACCCAGTACACCCACCGTTGCTACTAACGTTGTACCATAACCGCGGATATGTTTTGGAAGGATCTCTGCCACCAGTGTTATGCCCGCGCCAAGTTCGCCGGCAAGGCCCACGCCTGCAATAAATCTCAGGACGACATACTGATCGTATGAATTAATAAAACCGTTTGCAACATTAGCAAGGGAATACATCAGTATAGATCCAAAAAGCACAGAGCGGCGACCTTTTTTGTCCCCGATCACTCCCCAAAGTATTCCTCCGATCAGCATTCCTGCCATTTGTATGTCAAGGATATAAAGCCCTTTGGTAAACAGCTCTTCTTGTGTCAACCCGAGATCCCTGAGACTGGGCACACGTACTATATTAAAAAGAAACAGATCATACATGTCTACCATATAGCCGAGGGCGGCCACGATAACAGGCACTTTCAGCAGATAGCTAAAAGGAGAAGGTTCGGAAGATGCTGCTTTTGTCAAAGACATAGTCAATCATTAACGGAAATAAAAATTAAAGTCTCGGGATAGCCATTCCGCCATCAACCATAATTACCTGGCCTGTAGAATAGGGGAAATTTCCTGCAGCCAGGGCGGCTACAGCACGACCCACATCAGCAGGCTCACCCCATCTTTTCTGCGCAGTCAATCCTCCTGCAATCAGCTTATCATATTTTTCGGTTACTCCCGCCGTCATGTCACTGCGGATTATGCCCGGCCTCACTTCATAAACAGGGATGTTGTATTCGGCGAGCCTCGTAGCAAAAAGTTGTGTCGCCATAGTGATCCCTGCCTTGGAAACACAGTATTCGCCCCTGTTGACAGAAGCAAACGTTGCTGATACCGACGAGACATTTACTATACATCCGTTGAAACCTTTTTCATTTTTTATCTGGGCGATCATCCAGTTTGCAACTGCCTGCGTAAGAAAATAAGGACCCTTCAGATTTGTAGAGATCAACCGGTCAAAACTTTCTTCGTTAGCTTCCAGGATATCTTTACGCTCCAGCGGTGCTATGCCTGCGTTGTTAACGAGTACATGAAGCGACCCAAAATGAGCATTGATTTCGCTGAGCATCACAGCACGCTGTTCGGCCGAAGAAACATCAGCCCTGCAATAGATCACTTCTGCACCCAGCGCCTTAAGTAATTGCAGGTTATCTGCTACGGCATCTACCGGCCTTACCCCGTTAATGGCAAGATCAAATCCCTGCATGGCCAGTTCAGTGGCAATCCCAAGACCGATGCCGCGGCTTCCGCCTGTTACCAGTGCAACTCTTTTCACAATAATATTTTTTAGTGATAAATGTCAGACTATCCCTTAAGCTCAGGAATATCAACCCAGCATCTTTTTTCCCAGCTTTCCAAACCCTTCTCTGCAAGCTGTACTCCTTTTGCCCCTTCCCTGAGATCCCATGGGAACGGAGTATCCTTTACGATATGTTTGAGAAAAAGTTCCCACTGAACTTTGAAAGCATTGTCAAAGTTCTCCTGTTCGGGCACTTTCGACCAGCCTTCAAAAAAGTTTATCGGCTGCACTATGTCCGGGTTCCATACAGGTTTCGGAGTGTTTCCATAATGCTGAATGTAACACTCACGGAGACCCGCAACCGCAGATCCTTTCGTTCCATCCACCTGGAGAGTTAGCAGGTCATCGCGACGGACACGTACGGTCCAGGATGAGTTGAATTGCGCAACGATTCCATTTTCAAGTTCAAAACTGGCATACGCTGCATCATCGGCTGTGCACTTATACGGTTTTCCATTCTCATCAATCCTCTCTTTGATATGCGTGGCGCCAAGGCAGGATACCGCTTTGACCTTTCCGAAAATATGGTCAAGGACGTATCTCCAGTGACACAACATATCGACTATGATTCCACCATCGTCTTCTTTACGATAGTTCCATGACGGTCTTTGTGCGGGTATGGAATGACCTTCAAATACCCAGTAACCAAATTCACCACGCACAGAAAGTATATCGCCAAAAAACCCATTCTCGATAAGTCTTTTAATTTTTAACAGCCCCGGCAACCAGAGTTTATCCTGAACCACGCCGTTTTTCAGACCCGCATTTTTGCATAATGTAAATAATTCAAGCGCAACATCGGTACTGACTGCAGTTGGCTTTTCACAATATATATGCTTCCCTGCCTTTACAGCCTTCCGTACACCATCTGCTCTCCTGCCTGTTGTTTGAGAATCAAAATACACCTGGTATTTTGGATCCCCTAACACCGAGTCCAGATCCGTTGTGAAAGCAGTAACACCAGATTGTTCAGCGAGCTTCTGCAACTTTATGGCATCACGGCCGACAAGTACGGGATCGGGCATGATGAATTCAGATGGACTGATCTTAACCCCGCCTTCTTTCATGATCGCAGCAATAGACCGCAACAGGTGTTGGTTAGTTCCCATCCTGCCGGTAACTCCATTCATGATTATACCTACGGTGTGTATGGTCGGTTTCATTTTTATTTTTTTGAAATGATGGAAGAATTTAATCTTGAAACAAGCTATGAATACTTAAGATAGGCGTCCTTTATCTTACCAAGATAAAGGTCCTGATCCTGCTGCCAGTATATGTTCGAAAATATTTCTGCTTCATGGAACCCTTTGAACCCGGCTCTTTCCACCCAGCCCCTGATCTTTTTAATGTCTATACAACCCTCTCCCATCAGTCCCCGGTCGTTCAACATATCGAGGGTCGGCGTTTTCCAGTCACAAATATGAAATGCTGAAAGGTTGCCATTGGTACCACATCTTTCGATTTGTCTTTCCAGGTCACTATCCCACCATAGGTGATACACGTCGAGCGCTATGCCTACCCAGGGTGAATCGATTTCTTCAGCCATATCATTAGCCTGTCCCAATGTATTGATAGCAGAGCGGTCACCGGCATACATAGGATGTAAGGGTTCGATCGTTAGCTGAACCCCTGCCGCGGAGGCGTGATCGAGGCAGGCCATTATACCTTCGGCTATCTGTTTCCGTGAGTCCTCAAGGGATTGGCGGGGATCGGCCCCGCAAACCATAACCATCATCGGCGCGCCGATAGCATTGGCCTGGTCGATGGCACGGAGGTTATCTTCGATAGCGAGTTTTCGCTGCTGCGGATCCACCGAAGGAAAAAATCCGCCACGGCAAAGAGACACTACCTCGATGCCTGCATCAGCGATCATTGATCTGACCTCTGCCAGGTTCCTGTTTAACAGAGCATCCCTCCATATAGTGATCCCCCCGATCCCTGATGCGGCAAATTTTTGAACAGCGGTAACAATATCCCAGGGTTTGGTTGTGATCGTATGCACACACAATTTTGACAAGTCCGTGATCTCAGTCATCAGATAACACCGTTATAAAATGTGTAATAGGGTTCTTCTTTGATTATTTTCTGAATGTATAAAGCCACTTCACGGATATGATAATCTCCCCACATACATGACTCGCCATAAGGAATTTTAGCTCCCTCCGGCACGTAGTCCCAACGGTTGGGCCAATGATATACTGTGTGCAGCAGCAAACCCTGGTGTCCGGGATCTGTACTGATATATGGCTCTTCCAGTAAACTTTTTAAGACAGTAAGACCGGCCTGCCAGTATTTTTTTCCGTTTACGATCTCACCTTTATTTGTGAGATATCTGCCAAAACGGAGCAGGCCCTGGCAGGCTATCGCGGCAGCAGAACTATCTACCGGCTCAAATTCATTAAAGGGATCAGAAGGCTTATTGAGATAATCAGGTATTTTATGAAGCTGTGGCGCACCTGTATCCCAATAGGGAACTCCATCTGAAGGAGTATGATCAATATAAAAGTCACAGGTAGCATGCGCCGCCTTCAACATATAGTTTTCAATTGTCTCACGATTGTCAAGGGCCTCCAGTTCACCATCGGAGATAGTCTGCAGGTATTCCAGCTGTTCAGCAAAACCACAGATAGCCCAAGCAAGACCTCTTGTCCATGTAGTGAATCCTGTATATCCCTGTTGTGAATTTGGTGCACGGAAACGTCCGTCATTGGTATTAAAAAGACTTTCATGCGCGGTTCTCCCCCAGAGATCATAAGAATCCCTGCCTTCTCCATAAAACACGGAGTACATCGCCGTTGCTTTACAATGCAGCATGGCTCTTTCGAGCAGGTTAATACGGACATCGTTTTCCGCCTGGTAAATATGTCCGAGACTATGGGATAATGCCAAAGCACGGCACGACCTTATCGTATCAACAAACAATGAATGTGGGCCGTTGAAGGAATAGATGAATCCGCCGTTGCTGATTTTGGTCCACCTGCCCGCCTGAACGGCTCCTGAAACTTTTAACGCAAGTTCATAGAAGTTCTTCTCCCATTCATTGAACTCAATCTTACCTTCTTTCATCAACCTGAGAAGGTTTCCATAAGTACTTACATTGTTAAATCCATGATCGTGAACGCCGGTATGGGTAAGATGTGGCGCCATCACGGCCAGCGTCCGCCCCCGCCCCGACTCGAGATATGAAACATCACCGGTTGCATCAAATTGCAACAAGGAAGATCCGAACTGGAAACCCTGTGTCCATTCGGTCCATCCACGGGTAGTATAATGACCCTTTACTGTGAAAACCGGTGAGCCCTTCGAACTATCATAATGCCTCTCTATATTGCTGATTTTTTCGCCGGAAATTTCCCAGAATCGTTTTATCTGGTTTGCGAGATCATTTATACTTATTTCGAAGTCAATATTTATCATACGGAAAGCTGATCGTTTTAATAGTTTAACCTGGGATCGATAGTGCTATCGTTTCACGACAGACGAACGTCTAATCTACAGTTAATTTTTTAAATAAGGTTTGGATTATCCATGATATTTAGGAGGCTGCCGGATAACGGGCAACGCAATCGATTCCGAAAGTATGAATACAGTGTTTGATACATATCTTGCAAGTATGAAAAGCATACCTGAACTGCTGGGCGTTCATCATATCGCCATTATCTGCTCCGATTATAATCGCTCAAAGAAATTTTATACAGAGATATTAGGCTTGCAAGTAGTGAGAGAAGTTTACCGGGAATCAAGGCAGTCATTTAAACTTGACCTGGCCATCGGAGATCAGTATGTGATCGAATTATTTTCCTTTCCATCCCCCCCTCCCCGGCCCTCAACGCCCGAGTCATGTGGACTGCGACATCTCGCTTTCCGTGTTGAGGACGTTGAAGCGGCAAAAGCAGCATTGGAAGAGAAAGGGGTGTTTGTTGAGCCGGTGAGAACAGATGAGTTTACAGGGAAACGATTTACATTTTTTGCCGACCCTGACGGTCTTCCATTGGAATTGTATTCATTGTGAGACCTGCAATGTTATTTATCGTGACGACTGGAATTGTATATATCGTGACGACAAAAAAAATGATCCGGACCTAAGCCCGGATCACCACGGAGCAGCTACATATATGTCAACTGCTCAGGCACCACATTAATTTACATAGTCAGATTATTTTTATTCTTTTGGCGCTGGTTCCAGGAGTAGTTCCCTTCGTCTTCAGCCTCCATGTTTATATGACCCTCCGCGATATTTGTAAGTAACAGGTCAGTTTGTTCTTCTTCATTAAGTGTTTTGTCGAGCAGGTCTGCGGCACGGCGCAGGTCCATGGTTACCGCAAGCTGAACCAATCCGCCATAACTGGCTATTTCATAGTGTTCCACTTTTTGCGCAGCGATGATCAATGCTGCATCCCTGGTCATAGATCCTTTCTTGGTTTCATCGATGATGCTTTTCGCTTCTTTGATCAAACCGTCCATTGCCTCACATTTTCTTCCTTCGGGTTCCTGCCCGATTATGTTGAACACTTTTTCAAGCCTTTTTACATGCCTTTCGGTTTGAGCAAGATGGTTGTTAAAAGCATCCTCGAGTTCTTCCGTTGTACATGCCTTTGCAATTTCAGGCAAAGACTTCACCAACTGCTGCTCGGCATAATAAATATCCTGTAGTTGGCTGACGAAAAACTTCTCAAGCAATGATTCTTTGCCTTCCTCAATCTTTTCATTGCCTTCACCTTTTTCGGTATTTCTCATTTCCTGCTGCTCGTCTTTATTCATCATCCCACGTTTTGATGGTGACTGAACATCTGTTTGATTTTCTTCTTTCTCTTTCATATGTCAAGTTTTTAAAGTGGTTATGATAAAAGTTTATGAGTGATCCGGGTTTAGATAAACGGATCGTTATCTCTTGTTCTTGAATAATACCGGCTGGTGGAATTATAATCGGTACCACCCTGGTTTCTGCTCGGCATATTGCTGTAATTGCCTGTGCCATAGTTTCCCTTCATATTGGGATTCCGGTCACCGCTTCCCCTGTTCCAGTCTTCGCGGTCCTGGTTCCATTGTCCGCGATTTCCTTCATTGCGCCATGGTTCGGACTCACCCCGGTTCATCCCCCAGTCCCGGCCCTGGTTCCAATCCTGCCGGCCGCGGTTCATATCATCGTTTCCCTGGTTCCAGGCTCCACGTCCCTGGTTTCCTTCATTACGGCCCTGCCACCCTTCCTGTCTTCCATGCTGCCCCTGGCCCCAACCCTGGCTACGCATATTCCTGTCATCATCCTGCCAATTCCTCCGTTCGTTATCCTGCATCCAGCCCTGGTTCTCAGATTCTCCATAAAAACCCTGGCCATAATTGCTTCCATAACGGTTGCGCCAGTCCTGGCTTCCTTCATTACGCGCACTGCGGTTATCATATTGATTGAAGTCAGTACCACCGCTGTTTCGCTGATCATACTCTGTTGAGCCTCTGCCCCCCTGTTCATATCCATATCTTCCCTGGTTACCCTGCACAGTTCCGGAGCCATAACGCTGCTGACCAAGGCTGTTCTGCTGGCCCCGCTCCTGCTCTTCGTTACGACGGTTCATGCCGCCAAATCCTCTTTTCATGCGACGCTGTTGCTCATTCCCGGTTTGGCCACGGTCGGGGGGCCATCCCATTTTGTCAGAAGACCTGTTACCCTCCCTCTCATATCGTTGACGGTAATCGGCTGCATCGCCTTCCTGGTAATTTTGCCGGTTGGCATCGCTGTTTTTATTTGACCCGGATTCTTCCGGCCAGCGCCTGCTTCCACTATTATAATCGCTTCCTTTATCTTTCTCTCCCTGTGAAAAACGCTTGTATTGTTGTCCTTTGTCTCGTTGCTGATCATCGTCATAGTACCTACGCTGATCTGAATTTTGAGATCTCATAATAAAAATTTTTAGTCTTTATTAAAATAAGTCTATCACAATTTCAGGCACAAAGTATATGCCTGTTAAGCCCCCGCCTGATTAACGGAATTCTCTCCACAATGCAGATGAATTTGATCAACAGGTTGCGAACTTCCTACCTCATAATACCGGTAAGACCTATTGACAAATTATGAGCGTAAGTGTAAACGATTAGTGTTGCATCCTCAATCTGTGACAGGTAGTTATAGTGTATCTGGGAAGATGCTTGTCATGATAGCCCCAGGGATAATGCACTTCGTTATATAGGACGCTGATGATTGTTATGATCGCGCAGGGAGGATGCTCTTCATTATGCAGGAGCATGAGGTTTGCCATGATCTCGTCAGGGACGATGCTCTTCATTATGCAGGTGCATGAGGTTTGCCATGATCGCGCCAGGGACGATGCTCTTCATTATGCAGGTGCATGAGGTTTGCCATGATCGCGTCAGGGACGATGCTCTTCATTATGCAGGAGCATGAGGCTTATTCTGATCGCGCCGGGATGACACTCTTCATTATGCAATAGCTTGAGGTTTGCCATGATCGCGCCGGAATGATGCTGACGTTATAACGCCCGGGCAGGTTGAATCTGCCCTTAACATCGCGTGTCCTGATTTGTCGGTTGGTTCTTCTCTGAACCTATAATAGTTTATCCGGAGTAATTGGTAATTGCCGGACCCGTTTCCCGGTTGCATTGAACACGGCATTAGCTACGGCCGCAGCAACCCCGACTATGCCAACTTCCCCTATTCCCTTTACTCCCATTTTGTTGGAGCGCTGATCGTCCTCATTTATGAAAATGGTATCGAGCTGACCAATATCCAGGTTAGAGGGAACATGATAATCTGCAAAGGAATGGGTGATGAAGTTTCCATAACGTTCATCAACAACCGATTCTTCAGTAAGTGCCATTCCAATGCCCCAGATATTACCACCAATGATCTGTGAACGTGCAGTCTTCGGATTAAGAATTTTTCCCGCAGCAGTAACCGCAAGAAACCTGTTTATCCTGACAGTGCCAGTGTACTTATTAACACGTACTTCGGCAAAGTTTGCATTGAAACTATGGGCTGAATATTGATCTGCCTCCGCTAAAGGTTTGGCATCAACACGTGATTCAAATGACTGTATGTTCTCCGAAACCATTAGCTGGGCAGCTGTTGGCCTGGCAACAAATTGTTTTCCGGACTTTGCAAGCAATTCATCCGTGATTTTCGTGCAGCCATCGTTAACAGCATTGGCGAAGCTCGCAGCACCTACCGAACCAACAGAACCTGCAGCAGGTGGAAGATCCGAATCACCAATCATGATCTTGATTTTTGATACCGGGATACCAAGACCATCCGAGGCTGTCTGTGCGATTATCGTATGGGTGCCAGTGCCAAGATCAGAAGCAGCCAGCTGAACGACTGCATTAACTTCATTACCGGATCTTGCAAGTTTAATCATGGCTGAACTGTCGCGCTGCCTCGCGGGATAGGTTCCGCAGGCAACGCCGTAACCAACCCAATGATCACCATCGGAAACTGAACGCGGTTGAGCTTTTCTTTTGTTCCATCCGAATGCCTTGGCACCTTCATTAAGACATTCAACCAGTTTTCGGGAGGACCATGGTTTACCATTTGAGGGATCTTTCGCCGGTTCATTTTTTAACCTTAATTCCACCGGGTCAATTCCAAGTTTGAAAGCCAGTTCGTCTATGGCAGATTCAAGTGCGAAGCTACCGGTCGACTTACCAGGTCCGCGTGTATAGGTTGGCAAAATCATATGCATCGGAACAACGCGATATGTTATCAGGGAATTTGGCACATCATACATTAGTTTGGAACAATCCCCGCAAGGTTCTATAAACTCGTTGTTAATAGCGGTATGTGTTGTTGTTTCATGTATAAGTGAAACGAGTTTACCATCTTTTGTTGCAGACAACCTGAGCCTTTGATCATTGCGTTGACGCAGGCCCACAGAATTAAACATTTGTTGCCTGGTCAGGGCCAGTTTTACCGGGCGTTGAACTGCCTTGGCAGCAATAGCTGCCAGTACCATATTTGCCCACTGTCCCCCTTTGGAGCCAAAGCCACCACCGATATGAGTGGAAATGATACGCACATTTTCAGGCTTTAATTTGAGCGTGGCAGCAGCTGCCATCTGCGCACCATTGATGATTTGTGCACTGTTATATAAAGTAAGATTTTCTCCTTCCCACACAGCTATTGTGGCATGAGGTTCCATCGGGTGATGATGTTCAACCGGCGTTTCATATACCTCGTCTACCTTAACCGCTGCCTGTTCGAAAGTGCTTTCGGGGTTGCCACGACGCATGTCTGCTTTATCTTTTTCCTTAGACGGAACGGCGGCACTTTTTACTTTTTTAAAATCTGTTACGCCTTCGTCCTGCTTGTATTGCACTTTGATTAACCTTGACGCAGATCTTGCCTGCTCAAAAGTTTCCGCGACGACTACCCCGATATGCTGGCCCTGGAAAAAAATGTTTGCATTCTGCAACAATGCTCCTCCACGGATACCCCCATTTTCATTCAGCTCCGGAGCATTTTTATGTGTGATGATCTTTAAAACTCCAACAGCTTTTTCCGCTTCTGCAGTATCAATTTCACTGATGACCCCTGAAGCAATGGTACTTTTAATGATGATGGCATGTGCAACATTTTTTACAGGGTGATCTGTTGAATAAGTTGCTTTACCAGTCACTTTTAAGATTCCATCGATCCGGTCAACTGCGGTGCCGGTCACGTTTTTCTTGTTATCCATATCAGGAATGATTAATCAGATGTTTGTTTGATCCGTTGAGATGTTTGATTCACCTGTTCAGATGTTTGGTTGTCCCCTGGAGATGTTTGATTCACCTGTTCAGATGTTTGTTTGCCCCGTTTTAGCTGCCATGTTAAGCGCTCTTACAATCCCTTGTTTTCCCAGTTCTATTTTAAACTTGTTATGCGAGAGTGGCCTGGCAGGTTGCATGGCAGCCTCTGCTGCTTCAACAAATAAAGCTTCACTTATTTCGCGACCAACCAGGATCTTTTCAGCTTCATACACCCTCCATGGTTTGTGAGCCACACCGCCCAGTGCGAGACTTGCTGATACTATCCTGTTCCCTTCGACCTGTAATCCTGCAGCTACAGACACCAGTGCAAAGGCATAAGATGCCCTGTCCCTCACCTTCAGATAATATGATGACCCGGAAAATTTAGCCGGAGGCAATTCGATTTCGGTTATTATCTCGCCCCGTTCAACGCAGGTTTCTTTTTCCGGTGTATCTCCCGGCAACAGGTGGAAATCTTTGAATAAAATGCTTCGTTGTTTCCCCCCGGTGCCAGTCACTTTTACTACCGCGTCGAGTGCAGCCAGGGCCACGGCCATATCTGACGGGTATACGGCCACACATGATTCCGACCATCCGAAGATCGCATGCATACGATTAAAGCCCTCCAGCGCACCGCACCCCGAACCTTTTTCCCGTTTATTGCATGGCATGGCAACATCATAAAAATAAGGACATCGGGTTCGCTGCAAAAGGTTCCCGCCATTGCTCGCCATATTACGGATCTGGGCGGAAGCACCCGCGAGTATGGCAGCAGATAACAATGGATAACGTTCGCGAACCAGGGGATGATTTGCCGTATCACTGTTTTTACCTGCGGCACCAATGGATAATCCGCCTGCATTTTCGCCTTTCGTGATGGCCCGGACATGGGTAAGTTTTACGCCCGAAATATCAACCAGTTCTGTCGGGCGCTCAACATCTTCTTTCATAAGATCAAGAATGTTGGTGCCCCCGGCAAGGAACCTGGCATTGGGTTTTTCGCTGACCAGTTTCACCGCAGCATTTATATCTGTTGACCTGGTATATTTAAATGGCCTCATATTGTTGGGGTATTTAAGATGATTAACCGGCGAACTGCCAGTTTTCTGCATTCGCTTTTTTTCCACCGTGCACTTCCCTGATAGCAGCAACGATGTTTGGATAAGCACCGCAACGGCAAATATTTCCTGACATTCTTTCCCTGATCTCTTCGTCTGATAACTGAAGGCTGCCTGCAGGTTTTCTAAGGTCCGGGGTTACATAACTTGCATCACCCTGTTTCGCTTCCGCAAGCAATGCAACCGCGGAGCAAATCTGACCCGGCGTACAAAACCCACACTGGAATCCATCATGTTTAATGAAGGCCTGTTGGAGCGGGTGTAATGTATTCCCTTTTGCCAGTCCCTCAATGGTGACTACTGCACTGGCCTCACAACTAGCTGCAAGGGTAAGACACGACAATACCCGGCGATCATTAACCAACACAGTACAGGCGCCGCACTGGCCGTGATCACAACCTTTTTTAGAGCCTGTCAGCTGTAGTCGTTCACGAACGGCATCGAGCAAAGTCATCCGCGGATCAACCATCAGTGATTTTGGCGATCCGTTTACCTTGAAGCTCACCCGAACCGCATTTTCGAGAGACAACGGGTCGGTACCTTCAGGTTCCGGCGCAATGGTTCTTGCAGACAGCTGTTCAATTCCCAATAAATGAGTAGCCATGACCGTGCTTCCGGTCAGTGCCATTAGTTTCAGAAAATGACGTCGGTGCAATCCGGTGTCTAAGATTTCCTGGAGGTCCTCCGGCATAATTTTATTGAACAGGGCCTTCTCATCGTCAGTGAGATCCGGCTTATTATCTTTGTCTGACATAGTCTACATTATTTACAGTACAGTCCCTATGGTTTATAAAATGATCCTGGAAGTTCAACACATAACTCTCGTAAAGGTTAACAGATAACTCCCGCTTGGTTGACAAATAAATCTCCAAAAGGTTAACAGATACACCTGCAAAAGTCAGCTGATACTCTGGCAAAAACTAACAACCAATGCCAGTGATCGGGTAACACCTGATCTTTGTGCTGGCGGCTCATCATCAATTTACTGAAATTCATATTAATTCACTTACGTGATTTTTGAATTCATTTCATCATACAATGCCTGACAGTACTGCAATTTGCGCACCGCATGAAATCCAGCTCATGCTCAGGATTTGCTCCAAGGTTTCGTAACCTCACAAAATATTATCCAACCCGCAGCTCAGGCGAAGAGTAATGAGCGCCGGCTGGAAAAAAATCTTTATGTTTATCACCGGCAGTTTTAAACGCTGATACTTATGAAACGAGTTGCTTTCACAATGAAACTGAATCCAGGGCAGGAAGCTGTCTACAGGAAAAGGCATGACGAGATCTGGCCGGAACTTGTTAAGCTTCTTAAAGATGCGGGAATTTCCGGGTATTCGATATTCCTGGATCCATCCACCTTAACATTGACCGGGTTCCTGACCACTAATAATCCGGCAGCATATGATTTGCTCCCGCAATCCCCCATTATGCAGAAGTGGTGGCAGTATATGAAAGACATTATGGAAACCAACGCTGATGGTTCACCGGTTGCGATCAGGTTAGAGGAAGTTTTTCACCTGCCATGATCTATGGTGTTGCTGTAAATTCCTATTGCTATTGAAATGACTGCCGTTTTCACCTGTTGTTATCAACGGTTCGAAACCAAACTCTAGCTGGTCATGATGATCTTCTGTATGGTGCCGTCTTCATTGAAATTTAAGTCATCTATACAAACAGAGCGACGGTGACTTCCTCCACCCTCCAGCGCGCCATTGTGGTAAACAAAGTATGAACGCCCGCGAAAGTCGAGTATAGCGGGTGAGTTGGTTTCGCAGTTATATAAAGCATCATTGATGATGCCTTTAAATTCCCAGGGACCGTCAATATTTCTGCTCATGGCATAGGCAACCGCTTCAGGCATTCCGTACCCGTATAACAGGTAATACCAACCACTACGTTTGTAAATAAAAGCACCTTCACTGAACCCGGGTAAGGGCACGGTCCGGATCTCGCCATCCAGTTCCAGCATGTTGTTTTTCAGCTTCACATAATAACAGACACTGTTACCCCAGAACAAATAGGCCTGGCCATCATCATCAATGAGCACAGTGGGATCAATATCATCTTTGTCAATGGTTGTGGCCGTGGTCATATCATTGGTGATCAGAGCAGCGCCGATTGCATCCCGAAAAGGACCCGCCGGTTTGTCTGACACCGCAACTCCAATAGCTTTTCCTTTTATGTGTGCATGTGAAACTGCTACGTACCAAAAAAACTGGTTACTGCGCCAGGTAACCTCAGAAGCATATGCATCTCCTTTGGCCCATTTAAAATCCAATGCTTTCAGTGGCACAGGGTGTTCGGTCCAGTTCACTAAATCATCAGATGAAAAACAAAGCCAGTCGTTCATAAGATAATTGTCAGAACCAGGAGGAGCTTCATCATGTCCCGTGTATAGATAGACCTTGTCATCATGAACCAATGCCACGGGGTCGGCAGTGAATTTATGCCTGATGACGGGGTTGCGGTGAATACCTGTGGGCCAGGTTACTGAGTTTTTATTTTGCTGAGCTGGTCTGTGACGTTGGATACTCATGGTACAAATTTCGGGTAAATGAAATTTTAACGGACCGGACTTACAGGTAGTCTTTCCTCCAAAGAAAAACCGGTTCAAATTCTTGAACCGGCTTGATTATCTTGTTGGCAAAAACAATCAATGGTTTTATCACAGGTCAATGCTGTAGGAAGGATTAGGGCATTAATTAAATAAATATACGTAACCTGGAGCAAATTTAGGATGTCGGTCCGGAAAATATTTTTTTACACAACATTTCCCCCACTAACGGTAACAGCACTAAAGCTGAATAGGGCCGGGTCAAAATAAAGCGGTTTGTTCGTCTTTATAAAATCCCGGGACCAAAACCTGGACCTGACTAACGGAAATGCCTATTCGAAGACGGCAATTAATTTCTAAGATTTCTTTTGATCACCGGCCATTCGTTTCCACGGTTTTCTTTGAATTTCCCAGCCGTCATCACTGTTATAAAACTTTGCGATAGTGCACTGAATGAGCGCGGGCCGTCAGGTGGTTCCTTTTGATTCGGGCGGATTTTCTGTCTCCGCTTCGGGTGTCTTCGGAGATTTGACCATTTTTTTTCTGAATACGGGGAAACTCATCGGGTTGCGGGCCGGCCTTTCGTCACCGAATAAAACACCCCATTGTTTGAATGATTCCGCCCGGTCAAAAATGATCTTCAGAACTGCTATCACCGGTAGTGACAGGAACATACCAGACACGCCAGCCACAGCACCACCTATAATTACACCCACGATACTTGCAAGGGCATTAATCCTCACTTTGCTACCAACAATCTTTGGCATCAGGATATTATTATCCAGGAACTGGACAGCCGCAATAACAATCAGAACGGTCCATACCGGGGCCATCTCATCTGAAGACGTAATCGTGAGTAAGACCCCGATGATGTTACCGATCAGGGCACCGACATAAGGGATCAGGTTGAGGATTGCAAAGATCACCCCGATCAGCAGTGCGTGTTTGTTGCCAAACAGCATAAGCACTCCACCCAACAAAATGGTTATATAAGTGATTTGGATAAGAAGGCCGATCAAATAGCTTTTCACGATGATCTGGGTTTCTTCCATTGCGTCCTTAAGACTGTCATGACTGGATGGTGGGAACCAGAGAAAAATAAAACGGAGCAACAGGTTCTTATAAAACATGATCAGGAAAATATAGATGGGTACCAGTCCCAGCAACACAAAAATGGACGTTACCGATGTTGCTGCGCCGCCGAGCATGGAACCAGCGTTATTGATGATTTTACTGCTCTGCTCCCTGATTATATTCAACTGACGCTCGGTAGAAAAGTTTGTCTTTTTATTCACCCACGTGCTTAGTTCGTTAAGGTGATGCATTACATTTTTTTCAAGTTGCGGAAAGTCCTGGATCAGCTTCCCGATCTGGGCTGAAAAAAACCAGACGATGAGACCCAGGAGAATAAACAGTATGAGAATACAGATGGAGATCGAAAGGATTTCCGGCACTTTTTTATTCATAAGCCTCCGGTGCAAAGGGAGGAAAACAACGCTCAGAAAAAATGCAAGCAGTAAGGGAGTAATAACTCCATTTCCGGCGACGAGGATCATTCCCAGTACGAATAATCCAATCAATTCTATCGATCGCCGCACAGTCAGGGGGAACTCCTTCATAAAAGAATTTAATGGTGTTGCGGAATGTTATCAATAAGTGGGCCGGCACGGCTATTATTTCATAATTTCGCCCGCTCTATGAATTATCAGTTCAGACTTGCTACATACAATTTACGATATGCAAATAATAAAGACATCGGGAATTTATGGATCGACCGCTCACCCGTTGTCATTAACCTGATCAGGTTTCATGAGTTTGATATTCTTGCAACGCAGGAGGGACTGAAAGCACCACTCGATGAAATAAGTAACGCATTACCTTATTATGAGCGCTTTGGAATTGCCAGGGATGACGGTCAGGAAGCCGGAGAACACTGCGCCATTTTTGTCAGGAAGGAAAAGTTTAGTCTCCTCGAAGGCGGAAACTTCTGGCTTTCCCAGACACCGGAAAAACCTGGATTTGGGTGGGATGCAAGGCATAACCGGCTCTGCACGTGGGTGAAACTGCTTTTGAAAGAAACCGGCCAGGTATTTTTTGTGTTCAACGCACATTTTGACCATTATGGGATTGAGGCAAGAAATGCAAGCAGCAAACTACTGTTGGAAATGATCCCGAAGATAGCCCGCGAAGTTCCCTGCATTGTAACAGGTGATTTTAACAGTGACCCCCAGTCGCAATCTTACCTCGCGCTGGCCCATTCAGCGATCCTAAAGGATGCATCTTCACTGGTCGATCATCCATACATAAATAATCCGTCATTCAATAGCTGGGGAAACGAAAGCGAAGATAATAAAATGATCGATCACATTTTTGTGAGCCGGGAATTCAGCGTAAAAAAATATGGGGTGTTAACCGATACCTATTTTTCAAAAACCCCCTCGGACCATTTCCCCGTAATGGCGGATCTTGAACTGGAGTTATAGAATCGTTTCAGCCTTCATAATTCTTTTCAGCCTGCGAGTTGAGTACCGCGGCAATAGGAAAGTGCTCATCAAGGTTTACAAACTCCCGGATGATGTGCCCTTCTTCGTAAATCGCAATGATTGATTTCTTTTCCGGATCAGTAATCCGGCGGAGGGTCAATAAGCGTGCAATCATATCAGCCTTTGAAACCCAGGCAAACCGGTCCTCGACCAGTTGAAATTCCTGTAGGGAACCAACGATTTGTCCATTGCCGAGAATATGCACCGTAGTGACTTTACTGGGAGAAGAGGGTGCAAAAGATTCCGACATAGTACAATGATTTATAAATAACGGCAATCTAATTTTTTTTGGCGAGAAATAAAAAAGAAGTATCCTTCCCCGGGAGCTGAAAAACCCCTTCAACCGCTATCTTCGCAAAAAAAAAACAAAGACACTCTGAAAAGTTTATGGATAGTTTCATGAAACACATCCTGCTGATAGAAGACGACCTGGATGACCAGGAAATCTTTCTTACGGCCCTTGGAAATCTCGAGGTATTAATCGCGTGTGAAACGGCGATTAGTGCTGCAGAGGCGCTTGAACGGTTAAAGTCTGATGAGATAAAGCCTGACCTGATATTTCTCGACCTGAAGATGTCCGGCATGCATGGCTTCCAGTTTATGAACCAGTTAAAGCTCCAACCCGCTTTCAGGGAAATCCCGGTGATTATTCTTTCCGATTCTTCCGATCCCCTCGATATAGAGATGGCGAAAATAGCAGGTGCCAAAAGATTTATCACCAAACCAGAGGATGCAGCTGAGCTTGAAAAGGCTATCAAAGAATCAGTTCAGGCGTTTAGCCGATAAAAAATGCCTGGTCACTGCAGCGCACGCATTCAGTATCCCCTTTCCAAACGGACAGTATTCATCAATGACCTGTTATTCTCAAAATTTTTGAAGTTTGTAATAAACATTGCTACAATACCCTCCAGCTCGGTAAGATTTCCACCGCCGGAATGTTGGGTAAGAATGGTTTGTGGACAGTCCCACAGCGGATGAGACGCAGGCAATGGTTCCTGGGCCGTTACGTCCAGTACCGCGCCTGCAATCCGGTTACTCATCAGGGCATCTACCAGGTGTGATTCATCCGCCACCAGGTTTCCGCGGCCGACATTGCAAAAGATAGCATTCGGCTTCATCGCGTCGATCATTTCGTTGGTGAACAAACCGGCCGTTTCCGCGGTACCTGGCAGAGCGCCGATAATTATATCCGCGCCAGGAATAGCCTGTAGTAACTCATCAGGCGTATTAATGATTGCGACACTGGTGCTGCGGGCATAGTAAGCGACCTGGCAATCAAAACCGCTTAACAATTTTCCAATCCGCTGTCCGATATTTCCGGCACCAAGGATAATAACCTGTCGCTTCGACAGCAGATATAAATTTGTCCTGATCGTATGACCGACCCATTTTTTTTCTTTCTTAAGGATCGCAAACTCATCAATGCCACGATACAAAGCCAGTATTCCGGCAAGCATCGTTTCTGCACAGGGACCCGAAAAATAGTCACGCATATTGGTAACGATCGCTGTGGTTTTTAGTTTCCTGTATCCATCAAAGCCAGCAGATGAAAGCTGTATCCATTTCAAAGATGAGGCTTCGTCTAACCAACTCACAGGTTTAACATTCCCAAAAACAATTTCAGCACTGGTCACGGCATCGTGTTTTTCTTCTTCACTCCCCAGTTCGTCTTCAAAAATACAGGTGTAAGTATCAGCGGTTTCCCGGATCGCATTTTTTAAAGAATCTGTCAGCCTGATCTCAATATAAATTATCATAACTATTAATTACAATGTCATAAGCCGAAACTTAAGAGTCGACGGCAAAGATTGTAAATCTAAGGATACATTCATAAACCACACAGAGAAAAACAGCAGCCTGAACATCTGAATACGCGGTCAATGTGCCGTATTCCACAGTTTCCCGGTGACAAAAGTTGCGTGTAAAAGAAAGGCTGTCCCGTAAGACAGCCTTTCTGAAGAAAATATGTTTTGCCGGAGACGGGCATCAGATCCACCAATCTTAGTTACTGATATCATCGAGGATGTACATCGCCTCGGACCAGGTCAACCATGACTCAATTACCCTGTCCTCAGTAAAATAGCCTGCGTCCCGGTTATAGATCGTTTGAATCCCACGGTTAGAAAAATTTCCGTAGAGTCGATCATATTCTCTTGGAACAACGTTTCCCCACGCTTCTACCACAGCATAACCGTTATTGGTATCCAGGATATAATTTCCGCTGTAGTAGTCAACAAAGGCAACAACGCCTTTTTCATGGGTACGCATCCAGTAATCCGGATCTATAGTATCGTCGTAATGAACCCTTTTAGAACATCCGGCAAGGACCAGGCCGGAAAGAATGAGCAACAGGTATAATTTTTTCATGATGATGTGCTTTTATACCTATTGGAACGTTTCAGTTAATTAAAGTTTGTTAACGGGTAGTTATTGTCTGTAGTTAAAAAGTGTTAAAATAAGTTGCCTGTTATTCGATCATTTTTTCGATCCTTGTAAGTTTTCCCTCCATGTTCACTCCCTCAACCACAACCCGCAGTTTTTTCGAAATGTCATTGTTATAAAAAGTAAAAATGATGCGTCGGTTATTAGCATCGGTCATTACAAATGGATTCCAGTATAATGTGGTCCTGAAATCCCCCGCGCTGTTTGCAGGGTCCAGTTTTGAGTAATCCGGTGAAAAGAATTGCTTTGGTGGAGTATAACCCGGGATCTTGGCAAAATCAAGTCCCTTGATATTGTCATTGGATGCTTTTCCTTTTTTGGTATACACTGCAATCGCACCGCCGGATCCGCCGCCAAATCCACCCATGAAGGGTGGTCTGAAAACTTTGATCATCGCAACATCCGTCATGGGCGTATTTTGAACAAGGGCCAGGTCCCCCATCATCTCGTTAAGATACAGGGATGGCGTTCCCCCGCGCCATGACATGCTCATCTGTTGTCCTGACCCGGTTATCTGCAAACCTGCAACTTTTCCCTGTAGATACTGCAACACCGATTGTGCACTGTTTGCAAACGGATCATCTTCAGTAATAAAAGTATAACCATCTCCTCCCCTGAATAGACCACCGGTGTACTCTTCATCCATCTTCTCCTTTTTTGTTTTTTGCTTGGCCACAACTTCTACGCTGGCCAATGTCTGCACCTTCCGGTCCTCTTCAATCTTTTCAATGTTTTTTTCAGCCATCATTTTATTTTTACCGAGCGTCGTGGCGTCATATTTTATGACGCGCGACGCCATATCCGGTATTGGCTTGAATGCCGCAGCTTTGGGTAAAAAGTTATTCCTGATATCGATAAGGGCTTTGCTCGACAAAACCTTGTTTTTGTCGTTGTTGAACTGGTAATACAATTTTGCAGTATCATAAAAAAATAAACCAGGTACATTGAAACGGCCGTCATTGCTCACAGGTATGCTCAGCAATTGCTGGTTCCCGTTATCCAGTGTAAGGATACCCGTTAGTTCCTTCTGGGTCAGCTCTGATTTTGTAAGCCCGGTTACCTTTCCTTCTATACCCAGGTAATCTTCCGGACCATGCTCCAGCTTCGGGAACTTATTGGCCAGCACGTCCTCCCAGCGGAACCGCCTCCAACCATTGGTCATCATTACCAGGTCAAGATGCTGGATCACAGAATCAACATCGCTTGAGAAATAATACATGGGGTTATGTACATATCCCTTGATATCGCTGGTGAGTAATACCTGGGAGAAGATATCGTTCTCACCCGGCTCTGATGGATTTGCTGAGGCATCGGTAACGGAAAGTGAAAGATTACATGCAATAGTATCAGGAACATCTATCTGGATCACATTGCGGCCCCGTTTATCTACTCCCTTCAAAGGCACATTCAGATCGGTTATGAAATAATAATCAGGCGTATTGACAAACACTATCCGTTCTGCCAGTGGTTTTTCGTCTTCAGTAAAAATGGTGACCTGTACAATACCGGCCGGAATATTTTGTAACGGGATAAGCCCGCTCACAACCGGGCTTTTCTGAAGACTTGCCTTTGCACGATACAGTAATTGTTGCTGCATCTGGGCAACGATATAAACCGCGGAAATATCGCGGGCAGCTTCGTCGGTGCGCCGGATAGCGAATGTTATTCCATTAGGCAATTTTTTTGTTTCCAGTACGATGCCTGATTTTTTTGCAACGGGAAGGTTGGTCTGTTGCAGTTTGCCAGCCTGGTCCTTCCACACCGCTTTATACTGCTCACCTGTTTCAGGCGTCATAACGAACACACCCATTCCATCATGCGCACTGGTGAATGAACTCAGCTTCGTTCCTTTGCTGTTAACAATATCTCCCTTCACATTGTAAGGTATCCCGGCACCATCTGTAGCCTTAAAGGCGATACGGGACTCCAGGCCCTGCACGAGGTCGCCCCCTTCAGGAAAAAAATTAAGATAGTTTTTCACCTCGGCAGGTGCCTGTTTTGGAGGCGCTTTGGTACTTAAAATGGGAATGGCTTTGACGAAAAGAAAGGATGTATCAAAGTTGAGCATCCATCTTGTATAGGCCCTTACATAAAGCACTCCGGCATTGAGATCAGTTGGCAGGTCGAATGCCGCTGCTCCGCCGGAGCTGATGATGGGCGTCACCTTGCGCTGCAGTACTTTGCCCTGCTCATCCAGCAGCTCCGCATACAGATTCCGGCTGATATCAGATAATACATTGTTTGAGAAAAGATAGGCTTTGAACCAGATTGTTTCTCCCGGATTGTAAGCGGCTTTATCAAAGTGCAGATGCAGTTTTTCCTGGGGATATTCTCTATCAAGCTTAATAAGCAGGGAATCAAATCGCTGGGCTTTCAGACCGGTTGAAGATATCAATACCAGCACCGCTATCCCAGCCTTTAGCAAACCATATAGTTTCATAGTTAGTCAATCACATTTACGTGGGAAGTTCCACTCATTTCGGCTCTTTTACCGTCAATTAATTGTTAAAGGCGAAAATTACAAATTTCCAACGCTTAAATGCCCCCGGCGGAAAAAATATATCACTCCCTGGCAGCTACCCTTGCCTTCGGTCGCTGGACAAGATACAGTCCAATGATCACCAGGATCATTCCTGATACCGTGTAAATAGTGATGGGTTCATTGACCATGATTTTGGCGATGACGAAGCCGGAAATAGGACAAAGAAAAAGCCAGAATGAAGCTTTCACGGGGCTTTCCTTAAGCAGGTAAAGCCACAGCTGGATAGCAAATATTGACACAGGTATGGCAAGCCACAGTACAGATGAAAGAAAGGGCCAGGTCATTTGATTTTCGTCGGGCCGCCATGTAAAGGCCATAGCCGGCAACAGGAAAGTGCCGCCAATCAGCGTTTGCCACCCATTCAGTGTCAGGATGTGTAAATCGTTCCATTTGTGTTCAGAAAAATAAATAACGCCGAGCGAATAAAGCAGCATGCTACCCATCAGCATTCCCAATCCACCGGGTGTTGCATGAGAAGTTACAAAGAGCGGCCAGGCAGCAAGCAGCACTCCGCCCGCACACAGAATAAGGCTGTAGATCACTTTCCGTTTGACAGGTTTCCTTAAAATAAAAGTATTGATGAGAGTGATCAGCACAGGGTTCGTCGCGATTGATAAAGAACCAAGACCGGGAGAAATAAACTGCATGGCTACTATAAACAGCCCAAGATAAAGCGTAATATTCAGCAGGCCGTAAACGGAAAGTTGCCTCCACTCTTTCATGGTCGGTAGCCGGTTTCGCAGAACAATATGCGATATAAAGATCATAATGGAACCGGCAATAAAAAACCGGAACACAGCTATTACAAAAGGCTGTGCATAAACCAGGGCAATTTTGGAAGCAGTTGCAGCTGAAGGCCACAAAATAGCAAATGCTATCCCGGCAATAAAAAGACCTATGGGATTGGTATCTTTTTGTTGTGGCGTTAACCGGTCTGGTGCCTGCTCCAACCTGCTCATAGATGGGCTTTGATACCCGAAGTTAAGTTACCCACGGTTATGAATGACCCACGCTCTATTGCCCTGGCGCCGGCAGCGCTAACCCGGTTTTTACCGGTTCGCCGAAATATGGTGTACCGTCTTTTTTAAAGGAGAATTTTTGTGCGCGTGGTGACCGGAACCCACCGCAGCCCTGACCCGGAGCGGAATTGGCATGATACAGTATCCAGTTTTCTTTTTTATTGGGAGACTTAAAAAACGAATTGTGACCGGGAGCGAAAACTCCGTTTTTTTCTGAAGCTGTAAACAATGGCTCTTTGTGTTTCACCCATGAAGCAGAATCCAGGAGGTTTTTTCCTTTAAGCTCCAGCATGCCCAAAGAATAATAGTCAGTCCAGCAACCACTGGCAGAGAAGATAATAAATAATTTCTTTTTATTCTTCAGCATCTGTGGCCCTTCATTCACGTTCACATGCGGGGGATTACGTGCATCATTGTGGTCCCCGTGTTGCTCCCATGCGTAGACGGGACTTCCGATCCTGACCCTTTCCCCTTCAATGGTCCAGGGATTTTTCAGCTTGGCTATATAGATGTCCTGCTCGCCGTTCTGATCGCTCTCCCAGCCGGACCAGATCATATACATCTGCTTCCTGTGCTCAAATACAGAACCGTCTATCGCCCATTTATCTGAAGGATCAGCAACCTTGCCTTTGAAAACCCACTCACCTTCCATCGGATCAGCGGAAGTGTTTTCCAGCACATACATCCGGTGATTTTCATTTTTTCCATCGTCAGCCGCAAAATACACATACCATTTCCTGTTGATCAAATGTATCTCGGGTGCCCAGATCTGCTTCGAATACATGGTTCCTGCAGGCGGTGTCCAGATGGTTTTACTTGGCGCGATCTTCAGATCCGCCAGGTTTTCTGTTTTCCAGATCACCAGCTTATTGCCAACTGTATGTGTATAGTAATAATATCCATTGTGATAAATGCTCCACGGATCTGCACCTGCAGGAAGCAACGGATTGGAAAAACTATCAACCTGCGCCCGCAGGCTGGTGCAAAACAGCAGCAGTACGAAAATGATTCTCATATTTCTCAGGGTATTAGTTTACCTCAAGATCATTAGCTGAAGGCAGCTTCTGGAATGTGCCATGCGGTTCTGCCTGGTACCAGTAGACTACCGAACTGATATCTGATTGTTGGGGCAGGTAGCGGCCTCCACTTCTCCAACCCAGGTCCTGGATAGTGATTTTTAAACCATTATTGAACCTGACGGGATCCATGATGTGCCAGCGATACATACCGAACCGTTGCTGCGAAGTATAAAGACCATCAGGTCTGATAACCTGGTGAAGGCCGGCATATGCAGTTGAAAACTCCTGGTACTGCCTTGTCTTTTTGTTTTCAAAATTATATGAACCGCAGAAGTAATCTTCGGTACCCGTTCCGATTATGGTGGGGAACTTATCGTCTCCATCCATAAAAAACTTAATCTCACCTTCACCCCACCAACCATTATTATTTACACCCCAGGCGATATAAGTGCCCACATAATGGCCCTTGCCTTTTATGCCATCAACCAGCGTATGTATTGCACCTTTTGTGGGATTTGATCTGCGATACTGTGCATGAAAATAGGCAGCATCCTCAGGCACCTGCGTAAGCGTATAGTCGACCTGGTAGTACAGCGTCATTCGTTCGGCACCAACATTTTCCATCGTTATCCTGCATTTTTTCCGGAAGGGCATTGTCCAGTAACAATTAAATGCGCTGCCCGGGTTTACGGTTACTGCCATCGAATTCAGCGGGGCAAACTCGTTCCATCCCATTCCGAAAAAATCTCCCACCGGCACTTCGACAGATGGTTCCTTTTCATCGTCCCAATAAAATCTGAGAATGGAATATTTCCAGTTTCCCGTGGGGGTCATCCAGATATGTTGAATCGCACCGGAGCCGTCTATTTCTGCGAGTGTAAAGGTTTTGCCTGGTTCGATATGAACAAAGGGGTTAACCTTCCAGCCTTGCCCCAACTCGCGGGCAGCATTACGCGCGTTGCCTTGTTCGAGTGTGGTCATCCCGCCCTTTCCGGGTTCGCCGGTAAAGTTTTCAGGACTTATGGACCGTGATTTCGCATCGGACATCCGGAAGAGGTTGCCCATATTCATTTCGAGTCCGTTGAATGTTCCGCTTTTCTGGGCGTGTAGTTGCAATGTGGCAAGCACTGACAAAATCAAAAACAGTTTGTTTTTCATGATTTGATTTTTGTTTGTAGTTATCGTTCAGGATGTAAAGCTATCGTCAAAGATCAATGTACTGATCTTTTTTCAATCACTGAACGCAAAACCTGCGCATTGCAATAATCAGCCTACCGTAGCTCAGGAATAGGAACCGCGTCCATGTCAGTGAAGGTATAATTTTCACCCGCCATACCCCAGATGAAAGCGTAGTTTGTAGTACCGCATCCTGAATGAATCGACCAGGGAGGAGAAAGTACTGCCTGGTGATTTGCGACAAGCAGGTGGCGTGTTTCTGTTGGTTCGCCCATAAAATGAAATACGCGGTGTTGTTCGGGAACATCGAAATAAAAGTATGCCTCCATGCGTCTTGTATGGGTGTGCGCCGGCATAGTGTTCCAAACGCTGCCTGCCTCAAGCACCGTCAGACCCATAACCAACTGGCAACTTTGTATTCCCGCAGCATGAATATATTTATAGATGGTTCTTTTGTTGGCCGTTTCTGCTTCACCCATATTTGCCGGGCTCGCCTCTTCCTTGCTCATTTTGCGGGTCGGGTAAGCCTGATGTGCCGGTGCGGACATCAGGAAAAAACACGCAGGGTCAGTTTTATCGGCAGAAGAAAACGTGACCTCGCGAACCCCTTTGCCGACATACAGGGTATCCAGCTTGTTGAGTTCGTAACGTGTACCATCAACCGAAACAGTACCTGTGCCACCCACATTGATGATACCGATCTCCCTGCGTTCAAGGAAATACTCTGCCCGTAACTCCGGGTCATTCTCAAGCCTGAGTTCCAGCGACAACGGTTTCGCCCCCCCAATTATAACCCGGTCATAATGCGAATACAAAAACCCGATATGCTCATCCTGCATCAGCTCTTCTGCGAGAAAATTTGTTCTTAGTTCATCGGTATCCATCATGGTTACCTCCGTCGGACTGTTCTGAAATCTTATCTCCATAAATTATTGTATTTATTATCGGCCCATCCAGCCACCATCAACAGTTAAAATTGTTCCATGCACATAATCGGCCGCGGCAGAAGAAAGGAAAACGGCAGGGCCTTTGAAATCCTCCGGATCTCCCCACCGTGCTGCCGGTATGCGGTCAAGGATCGATCTGCTGCGAACCGGATCGTTTCGCAGGGCTTCGGTATTATCGGTTGAAATATAGCCGGGTGCTATGCCATTCACATTAACCCCGGAGGCCGCCCATTCATTGGCAAGGCCCTTTACCAGGCTGCCCAGGGCACCTTTACTGGCGGCATAACCGGGCACATTCACGCCTCCCTGGAAAGTCAATAATGAACAGGTGAAAATAATTTTGCCTGAACGTCTTTCCAGCATTTTTTTTCCAAGCTCACGGGCAAGTATAAACGGCGCATCGAGATTTATTGATAGGACCTTGTCCCAATATTCATCCGGGTGTTCTGCAGCAGGTTTTCGCATGATCGTTCCTGCGTTGTTAAGCAGGATGTCAATTTCATGCTGCTGGTTTAACGATGCAATAAATGCGTACAGAGAAACGCGGTCAGACAGATCTGCCCGGTAAGGATAAAACTTGCGGCCGGTGGCGGAAACAAGTTGTGAAATTTCACTGCCCTCAGCTTCGAGGGACCCGGAAACGCCAACGATATCGGCCCCTGCCTCAGCAAGTCCGACAGCCATAGCTTTACCTATGCCTTTATTGCATCCTGTTACAAGGGCTTTCTTTCCAGTCAGGCTGAAAAGTTGAATGGTATTAGTACTCATGTTTCATCTATTGCGCGAGTTTTACAGCCTGCCTGCCGAGCAATTGCCAGCTGGTACCCTTCTGGTTCCAGACAAGCATTACATGCAACTTTACAGTGGCGGGTTTTCCTCCGTCTATCGTGGCGCCATCGAGGTTGTGCCTCACTATCGCCGTGTTCCCGGATATAAGTATGGTTTGATTGCTCAGCGTTATGGACTCGAAGTCAGAGGTTTTCGAAATAAGAGCATTTATGAATGATGCTTTATCTTCTACTTTACCGGAAGAGTGGCCGTAGGTCAGTTTGACTGATGTGAGCCTGTCAAGGGTTGCTTTATCCGGATCCACCATCGTTTTCCGCAGCGTCTCGACTGCTTCGGCTACTGCCTTTTCATCTTTAGTTTGGGCATTTAATGAAAGGGAACCAAGCATAATACAGCTTAAAAAAAGGTTTCGTATGTGCATAACAATCGTTTTAGTTTGATACTCAGGTTCAAGGTTACGCCCTTATTCACGTTTTTACCACAAATTCTTTTATTATTTTTATGCAATCGTTTCCGTCTTGCTGTTTGAATGATTCTGCAGTAGATTTTTTAAGGGAAATGGCCAAAGACCGGATGAATTCCCCGGGCAAACAAAAGCAAAACGGATGAAATATGAAGCGATCACGATCAAAGATATAGCAAAGGCATTAGGGCTGGCGACTTCAACAGTGTCGAGGGCGCTAAAAGACAGTCATGAAATAAGTGTTGAGACACGAAAACTTGTGATGGAATATGCTGAAAAGATCAACTACAAACCCAATCCTATTGCCCTTAGCCTGAAAGAAAAACGAAGTCGTGCTATTGGCGTAGTGGTATGTGAGTTTGCCAACACATTTTTTTCGCAGGTGATCAATGGTATAGAGTCGATCGCTTATGATCGTGGCTATCACGTAATCATCTCCCAGAGTCATGAATCTTACGAACGGGAAGTGCTGAACACCCGGCAACTTGCTTCCCGGTCCGTTGACGGGCTCCTGGTGTCGCTTTCCACGGAAACAACCGACATGTCCCATTTCCATTATTTACACGACAAGGGTCTGCCCATTGTATTTTTTGACCGGGTATGCGAAACGATCGAAACCCACAAGGTTATTGTCGATAATTTCAAAGGCGCATATGATGCGACCTGTCATCTTATCGGTTCCGGTTTCAAACGAATAGCCCATATCACAAGTTCACCCAATATTTCTATCACCATTGAACGCCTCGCAGGCTACCGGAAAGCACTGGAGGACAACAACCTGGTTTATGATGAACGTATTGTGATGTATTGTGCCCATGGTGGAATGGACCAAACGGAAATCGAATCAGCTGTTACAAATATCCTGCAGCATCCTTCTGCTCCGGATGCTATACTTGCTGCCAGCGATCGTATCTCACTGGGTGCATTGGCCTTTCTGAAAGAAAAAAATATCAGTATTCCGGAAAAGATTGCCCTTGTTGGATTTACCAACTCGCAACAGGCAGGATTATTTTCACCGTCACTAACTTCCGTATTTCAGCCCGCATTTGAGATGGGACGGATAGCCACTGAAAAACTTATTGAAATTATTGAAAGTAAAACGCCATTACCTGGATTCGATACGATGGTTCTGAAAACAAAGCTGGTAATAAGAGACAGCTCGGTCAGCATCTGACCGCATGCTTGGTTATTGTTCTTCATTTTGCGAATCATCCTTTTGCCGGACTTTCGGCTCGTCCTTTTTTTTGTTTTCAGTAGCATCTTTTTTGTTTGCAGCCGCATCCTTTTTGTTTCGGGTATCATTCTTCCCCTTTTCTTTATTTTCTTTGGACGAAGCCTCTTTTTTGCTGCCAGCAGCATCATCTTTTTCACCTTCTGTCTTTTCTCCGGCCTGATCCCCTTTTCCCATTATGTCCATACCAGTTGTCTCTTTGATACCAGTGAATATGGATTTCCAGATCAGGTTAAAAAATGAGCGGTTGGTGTTCCTGTCATTGCTCATTTCCGCAGTACGGGTGTTGTTACCGGTAGGGTTCTGATTTTTTAAGATTGCATTGGCAAACAAGCTTACCAATCCCTTCTTTTTATAGGTTTTGTTATCATCCTCCAGCTTAAGGGTCGAAACCTTCAGGTCATCATATAGCATGATGAGTTCCCCGCCTGCCCGATAGTTATCGCCGGACATATTAAAGTTGATGCTCTTAATCGTCCCCTTCTCAACGCGGGCCATGCCCAACGGCTCGATTAACACATTAAGACGTTTGGCATCAAAACCTTTCAGGTTACCCTTTACGGTAAATCTGCCTTGTTTGTCACCGATCTTAAGCGTCATGCGAACATCTGCTTTCGCCATGTTCAGGAACCAGGCGCTATAATCTATGGTGAGGTTGTCATTTTTTTTGATAGCCGAACGCTGGTTTGTTATATTGGTCATATTGGCCTGAACCCGGTTAAATTGAACACGTCCTGCCTTGCCGGTCTTTGCGTTTACTTCTTTGTATTCCACAAAAGAATTGTTGAAGAATCCTTTTTCGATATTAACAGGAAATGGAATCTTCATGATCATCTGGTGGGGATATTGGCCAACGCGGTTTACTTTATCCCTTGGCATCCTGGCATCGCGGTAGATATTAAACCTGCTTGAGGATACGGTGAGAGAATCGGCATGCAGTTCCCCGTAGGCCAGACCAACCGGATCGATCCCGTTAAGCCTGATGTCTGACAAGGCAAAATCGAACCTGTCTCTCTGGTATTTAAACTGCTTCATGAATGCCACCTCACCTGCCAATGGTTTTATCACGGCAGACTTCAGCGTGAGTAGCTTTGATGCGGTATTAACCTGCAAACCTGCGAACTTGAAATCATAATGTCCTTTATCATCTCTCAGATGAATGCTATCTGCTACGACCTCTACTTTCTTGGAGAAAAATATCCTGCTCCTGTCGTTTAAGCTGTTTGTATCTATCTGAAGGTTCAAAAGCAGTAAAGAAACGTTTGTACTTCTGAGTATGAGTTTTTTTGTCTTAAAGTCCTTGTAAGAGATATCTATGTTCCGAAGCAGGATCGTATCCATTTTTACCAGCTTCAATTCCCTCAATACATCGTAATAAATATTTTCGACCAGGTCACCCTTTCTCGAATTACCGTCATCTTCGTCTTTTTCCTTTTTGGCGATACGGAACAACTCAATAGAAGCATTTTGGATCAGCACCTTTGTGCCGGTTATTTCATTTTGGAGAAGAGCACGTGGTGTCTGAACACCCGTAACGGTAAGTGAATCGGCATGCAGGTTTATGATCACTGATGGACTGCCGGGTGGCAGTGAATCCGCTGAAAAGGACGCAGTATCTACGTTAACATTCAGATTACTCACAGACAATGATCCACCGATCTCGTCGACTTTTATGGTATCATAACTGATCTTATATAAACCGCGTGACTCCTTACTAACAGTATATGGAAGTGTTGAATCAAGAAACCTTGACTTGTAAAACTTGTAGACACCAATGGCTATCAGAACGATTGCTGTCAGGATACCTATGATCCAAAGTCCTTTTTTAGGAATAGCCATATTTAAATATAAATGATCACAACTTATAAATGACAGACAAGCCTGTAGTAAAAACCAACAGATGTCACTTATCCGCGATCATTTGCTCTTTTAAAAACTGTTAGACGGCACTACTCAACGCAACCATCTGATCCGCTTTGTTCTTTTTAAAAATATTAAAGCGGGTTATTGCGCCTTTCAGATATGACTTGTTGAACAAGCCATTTTTAACAGCCGGCGAAATTTTGACATCAGCCACCAGGTAGATGTTCTTTTCTTTGTTACAAAGCTTAAGTGATACATCACCCTGGCACAGCTCTTCAATCATTACTTTGTAGTTGTGGGCGATCCGGAAAGAAAGGCCATTCGATTCAGAATAAGATACCTTAACCAGTACAGCCAGCTTACCTCCCGTAGCGTCATCCTTCAAATGCAGAATGCCATACGGACAATCCTTTACTACATCATGGAACCTTGCAGGCTCTGAGGTTGAGAGATTATAATTAGCATAAAACATATTGAGATCGTTTAGACACTATTAACTTAAAATCCCGTGCCATATAGCGGATAAAAGATCCCCTTTTGTAGATGCATATCTACACTAATCAATGTCATGATTTGAATGCGGTGCTTTATCCTGTTAAATAAAACTGGCAGGATATTTTAACCACTGTCAGTGAATCTAAACTATGAATTTCACCTCAATCATTACCATGAATAATAACAACAGAAATAAAAGCAGACCTTACCTGAAGAGCCTGGATACGCTGAAGAAAGGAGTTTTGAACAACGGGTATACTGAAAACTTCGTTTATAAAAACTCCGGTTGCATTTCAGCATCCAACAGTACTGAATACGATATTAACAACATTAAAGTCATATCAACCATAACATTTCAGGGAAGCAGTGATACCGGTGACCACGTTGAGCTATATATAATAGAAACACCGGACGGTACGAAGGGGAGCCTTGAGAAAAAATAAGATATAGAAGAAAAGAAAAAGCACAGATTGCATCAGCAACTGTGCTTTTTAGAAACAATTACAATCATAACTCCGCGATCGGTAATGAGTATTGTCCGTCATCTGAATATTGTGTGGTGCAACCTTCAAACTTGTTTGTTGAGGAACATATGATACCTTTTAAACAAACACAGAGAATGATCGTTAAATTCCAAATACAATTATTGGAGATAATATGGATGATGATTTAAAAAGGTAACAGATAAAAGTGAAACAGTGGAGCCCTTCAGTAATACATGGTATAGGAGTATGTTATACTCTTCTGATCAATCCAAGTATCAATGAAATTACTGCCAAAACAATTAAAACGTGAATAAGACCGGAGGCGCTGTAAACAAAAACTCCTAACAGCCATCCAATTACCAGTATTACTGCAATAACATAAAGTATACTTCTCATGATTCAAAAAATTTAGTTACTTATGATGATAAAAAACCTTTGCCAGCCAAACAACGTATGTTTAGCCCTGAAAACAGGTTTTGATAACCCTTAAGTTCATTTAGTGCGGAAGAAATTCTACAAAGCATATAATTATGGTAAAGATAAAATCGTTCTGGAAGGTGCTCAAAAAAGCGGGAGCGTCGTTTATTGAAGACAATGGGATGAAATTAAGTGCATCGCTTTCTTATTACACGGTGTTTTCATTATGTCCTATACTAATCATTGTAATGTCGTTGGCTGGGGTTGTATTTGGCAAAGATGCCGTGCAGGGGAGAATTTATGACCAGATCTCGGGGCTGGTGGGTAGCGATGCTGCCATTCAGATCCAGGAGATCATCATCAATATCGAGAAGTCGCAAAAAGGCACAGTCGGTGCAATTGTAGGAGTTGTACTCCTGGTTTTCGGAGCCACAGGGGTCTTCACTGAAATTCAGGATTCCATCAATTATATCTGGTCGGTAAAGGCGAAGCCAAAAAAAGGTTGGTTGAAATATCTTTCGAACCGGGCTATCTCCTTTTCATTACTTATAGGTATTGGGTTCGTATTACTGGTTGCCCTGGTTGTCAATGCGCTCATGGATCTGTTAAATGACCGTCTTGAAAAAATACTTCCAACTTATAGCGTCTATCTCTTCCATACACTTAGCCTTGCACTAATCCTGATAATTATCAGCCTGCTGTTTACCATAATTTATAAGGTATTGCCGGATGCCATCATTGCCTGGAAAGATGCAATGGTCGGCGCGATCTTTACTACCGTACTATTCCTGATAGGAAAATTTCTCATCGGGTATTACCTGGGAAGTTCAGATATTGGAATCACTTATGGAACGGCAGCTTCCATCGTGATCATTCTATTATGGGTTTATTATTCTTCTATCATACTTTATTTCGGCGCAGAATTCACCCGCATGTATGCAATTCATATCGGCAAGGGTATAAAACCCAATGAAACGGCGGTATTTATCATTAAACAGGAAGCAAAAGAGATCTCAACTCCCGAAGTTCCAACAAAGTCTTAACATATAGTAATAATCTCATAATCAAGGGGGTATGTAGACCGAGTTCCCCTTTTTGGCAGGGACCTTATCATGCTTAACGCGGTATTACGCAGGAATAAAAATTGAAATCCCCGTAGTAAATAAACTGTGTAAACATGAAAACGAGAAAAGTAAATGTGAGAAATCTTATCGCCGTACTAGCAGTATCAGTGGTAACAATGGTTGGTGGTTCAGCTTCGGCCCAGCAACAACAAACATCAGCTGAAAGCGGACTCCGTCCGAAGTTCGGTATTAAAGGAGGATTGAATCTTGCAAACCTCTATGCCGATGAGGTAAAGGATGAAAATTTTAAAGCAGGCTTTAATGGTGGTTTCTATGCCAAACTTCCTGTATCAAAAGGCTTTTCAATTCAGCCCGAGCTGTTGTATAGTAACAAGGGAGCCAAGTTATCTTATGATGCCGGAATTTTTGGTGAAGGCGAATATCGGTTCAACCTGCACTACATTGAATTACCAGTACTGGCAGTTGTTAATGTAGTAAAAAACTTCAACATCCATGCAGGTCCTTACGTCTCTTATCTTGCCGGAGCAAATATTACAAGGCTTGATGATGAAGACAATGTTAACAGCATTACTGACCTGAAAGCCGACAATTTCAATCGGATCGACTACGGTCTGGCTGGTGGAGTTGCTCTTGATTTCCAGAATCTTACTATCGGAGCACGTTACAACTATGGTCTTCAGGATATCGGGGAGTCAGGCATATCCGGTGAACTCACAAAAAATGCGAAGAACAGCGTAATCAATTTTTACCTGGGATTTGCATTCTGATAATTGTTAATGATTTCTCACTAACAGAAGTAAAAAGGCTGTCCTCTTACATGAGACAGCCTTTTTGTTATTTGGAGAGTTTGTTAACCTAAGTACTTCAGCCTTTCGTCATCAGCAAAAAAATTGGCTGTCACTTACAACGGGACAGCCTTTATTATCAAGATGATTATGCAACCTACTTTCCTTGTTTCGCAGCCATAGGAATTTCATCGCTTGTGCTGATCTCTGAAAGCTTTTGTGCGGGGAACTGTATGGTGAATACGGTGCCTTCGTTGATGACAGAACTGACCTCTACCTTAGCTTTATGGGATTGCAAAATATTAAGTGTGCTGGCAAGTCCCAAACCTACGCCGTTTCGCTTGGATGTGAAATATGGCTCAAATAACCTGGATATATTTTCAGGTGGAATGCCACAACCGTTGTCCTTTATGATTACTTCATGTATGTTGTCATGACTGATCACACTGATCAGCAATTTTCCCTTTTCTGATTCCATAGCCTCGATGGCATTGATGATCAGATTGAGAAAAGCGATTTTAATTTTTTCTTTATCGACCATTACTTTCAACGGCTCGTCGGCATACCTGATGTCCAGGCTGATACGTCTCAGTGAAATACGATCAATAGCTGCGGCAACACTTTCATCAACTACCGACTGAAGCGTATGCATTGCAAACTGCAATTCGGTTGGCCTTGACGAATCGAGGAGTTCAGTGATCAGGTCCCCGATCCTTCCACCGTTTCTATGGATAATGTCAAGGTAAATGGCTGCATCTCCCTGCATCGTTTCCTGTTGCATGAGATGTTCGATAGACATATTGATATTGTTCAACGGGTTGCGGACCTCATGTGCCAGTGTCCTGACCAGTCGACCCGCTACCGCCAGCTTTTCAACCTGTAAATTGGCTTTTTCAGCCTTTTTCATGTTTGTAATATCATGGATAATGCCCTGCACATATTCCTTCTCTTCATGATCCCGGTAAGTCGACAATGAAAGAATACAATTTCTTCTTTCCCCCGACTTCATGGACAACTCCATTTCGAAATCGGTTATTTCTCCTGTTCCGGCGAGTAGGTTGCGTATATACCTGCTATCGAGTTCTTCCGGCACCAGGTCATACAGACACATATTCTGCAGTTCCTCCCTTTCATAACCGAAAAGGACATACGACATCTGATTGAAGTCGCGGAAATAAAGGTTTTTATCGGCTATAAAGATGGCATCCTTGGACCTTTCAAAGATATTTCTGAATTTCTGCTCATTGTTCCGCAGTGCCTTCAGGTGGATTGAACGTTCGATGGCATACCGGATACACCTTTCCAGCTTTTCACTGTTGAGTTCCGATTTTACGAGGTAGTCGGTGGCCCCCAGGCGCATCGCTTCGATATCGATGGCCTTGTTTCCCTTACCTGTTAATAGAATAATAGGTTCCTCACAATTATGCTCCAGCGCCTCTTTCAACAGATCAACACCAGTTTTGGCACCAAGACGGTAGTCAACGAAGTAAATATCATAAGCTTTGTTTATGATAAGCTCCATTGCTTTCTTATAGTTATAGCACCAGTCTATAGTGAAATGGCTATCACTGATATCTTTTATATATTCAGAGGTAATAAAAAAATCGTCCTCATCATCATCAATCACAAGAATTCTGGAATTGTACATAAGTCAGATTCAGCCTGGGTGAAATTTATTAGTTAATGTTTTTCGGGCAAAATGATCGTGAATACCGAGCCTCTGTCCGGCTCGCTGTTTGCAAAAATAACTCCGCGGTGATTTTCTGCGATCTTTTTGCAGATTGCAAGTCCGACACCAGATCCGGGATATTCAACCTTCCCATGAAGCCTTTGAAAGATCTGGAAAATCTTGTTTGCATATTCCTGTTCGAATCCTATACCATTATCCTTCACCGCGATCCGGTAATAATTCATGTTCTCTTCGAAATTGTAATCTTTTTTTTCGGCGTTGCTTAGCAGATCGACAGTGATATCAATCTTAGGGATCTCATTTTCTTTCCTGAATTTCAAAGCATTTCCGATGAGGTTGCTGAATAATTGCTGGATCTGGGAGGGGATGGCATCGATTACCGGCAGCCGGTCGGAGTTGATAATTGCACCCGTTTGATCAATCAGGATCTCGAGATCGGACAGGGCCTGTTCCAGAACGATATTCAGATCCACCAGGCCAAATGGTATCGAAGATCTTGCGGTTCTTGAAAACTCAAGCAGGTTTTCAATCAGTATCCTCATATTATCAGTGGCCGCCAGTATACGTTCTGCATATCGCCTGCCCTCTGGTCCCATCTCAGCACTGTGCCGGGTAACCAGTCTCTCAGAAAATGTTGAAAGTTTTCGCAATGGCTCCTGCAGGTCATGCGAAGCAATGTACGCGAACTCTTCCAGGTCCTTATTCGACCTGTTCAGATCGTTGACGATTGACTCCAGATTCCGCTCATATGACCGTAACTGGGTTATGTCCCGCGAAGTACCAATTATCCTGATTGCTTTATTCTCCTCATTCCTGATCACACGTGCAAAAGTCTGGAGGCGCCTGGTTATGCCGTCAAGGGTCACGACGTTTACCTCGTAGCTAAAATCGTTTTTATGCTTTATCGCTTCGTGTTTCTGATTATTGGTCCTCATCCAGTCTTCATGGTGAAGATGAAGCATATAAAGTCCGTCGTTAATGATCAAACGACCGGCATGTTCCCTGGGGTCATATCCAAAGAGCCGATACATTCCGTCGCTCCACGAAATAACACCTGTTTCAATATCCTCTTCCCATGAACCAAAACCAAGAAACTGCTCTTTTTCTACCATGTTCTGCTTGTACTCTTCGAGCATCTGCTGGCGCGCAACCTCCTGGGTTATGTCGAGCATACTACCCACAACTTTCTGTATAACGCCGTCATCGCCAATCACAAGCTTACCACGGGTTGAGATCATTTTTCGGTTGCCCTTGTTAGTTATGACCGGGTAAGTGACAGTAAATACCGACTTCGCCTCGATAGATTTTTCGATTACCGTTTTCAGCATTTCCTGCTCCGGTTGAGGTACATGAGCAAGATAAACGGGGAAGTTTATGATAGGCGCATCCTTATCTTTGTCATATTCAAGGATATTATGAATTCCATCGCTCCATTTTACATCTCCACTTGCCAGGTCATAATTAAAAACTCCGAAGCCAAGTAAATTTTCAGTTTCAAGTTGTAATTGCTTTAACTGCTTTATTTCCTCGCTGCTCTTGAACTGCTCAGTTATATCTTCTGCTATAAATAGCAATGAGCCGGGTTTCCCCTGCTCATTACGGCCCAATATGGTACCACGGGTCCTGAAGTAGCGCCAGTCACCTTGTTTATCGTTCAACCGGCATTCATAGAGATGGCTGGACTCATCTTCCAGTTCATTAAACTTTTTGATTTCTTCTTTTACTCTTTCCTTGTCCTCTTCAAACACCAGTTGGAGTATACCGTTATCCCAGGTAGATATGTCCTCATAAGTGTACCCGAGAACGTCAGTTACTTTCTTATTTATATACCGCAGTTTCTGATTTTCTACATCATATACATAAACAATTGCCGGAAAAAAATCATTAATTTTTTGTTGAAAATCATCCTCGACAAGTCCGTCACCGAATAATCTTTTCAAATGAAAAAGATCTTCGTTTTTCTCCGTTTGTTGCATACGCTTTTATAAATTATTAAGCTCCTGGTACTGCTTCATCTTGTTGTAAAGCGTTTTCCGGTCAATATTCAGAATTCTTGCAGCCTTGCTTTTATTATAATTTGCTTTTTTCAAAGCTTCAAGAATCATTTCATACTCTGCATCCAGGCTAGCTTCCTTAAGGGACAGATCACCATGATACGGACGTTGTGGTTCTGTATGAACGTACACCGGTGGCGCTGGTGTGGGTTGTACGGCAGCAGTTTCCGGTGATACATCAAACTGCAATTTGCTATGATTGGAGATTTCAAAGGGCAGGGTCCTGACATCAACATATTCTCCGTCTGTCAACAGAACCGCACGTTTCACCACATTTTTCATTTCCCGCAGATTGCCGTGCCAGACATAATTATGGAAGATCATTTCGACTTCTTTGGAAAATCCTTTAACCGACTTCTGAAGTTCCCGGTTTGTCTGCTGAAGAAAATGCCGTGCAAACAACATGATGTCCTCTTTTCTTTCACGGAGCGGTGGTACATCAATACTGAACTCATTGAAGCGGTGGTAAAGATCTTCTCTGAATATGCCTTTTCTTGCAGCATCCCAAAGACGCTCATTGCTGGCAATGATTATTCTTACGTCAAGCTCGATATCCCTTACTCCCCCAACTCTTCTCATCTTTCTTTCCTGTACTACCCTTAACAGGGAGACCTGGATATCATAAGAAAGGTTGGCAATTTCATCGAGGAAAATGGTTCCGCCGTTTGCAATTTCGAAGCTGCCCTGTTTCTGGTTAAGGGCGCCGGTGAACGAACCTTTTTCATGCCCGAATAATTCGGATCCCGCAAGTTCTTTCGATAATGCTCCGCAGTCAATGGCCACAAATGCCTTATCTTTTCTCTTACTTCTCTTGTGAATCTCCTGGGCGATAGCTTCTTTACCACTACCACTTTCCCCGTAAATAATTACGCTGTAATTGGTAGGAGCCACAAGGTCTATCTGTTTTAAGATCGTCTGGAAAACGGGGCTATTGTCAAATATGTATTCGCTACCGCCGGAATTATTTTGTTTCTTCTGTGAACTGTCACCGGGCCGCACGATAACAACCGCCGGGCCGGAACCGTTTTCCGCCTGTGGTCGGACTGGTTCCACAGGTGCATTGAGTGCCTTCCTGATCGTCATCAATATCTCGTCGGGTATCAAAGGCTTGGTAACATAATCATATGCCCCGAGTTTCATCACTTCGACGGCCGTCTTGATATCGCTATAACCGGTGATTATAATAAAAGGTACTGATGGAAATTTTTCTTTCATTTTGATGAGTACCGTGTTTCCATCCATGTCTTCCAGCCTGAAATCGCACATGACCAGGTCAGGCTTGAATTCTTCGGCCATCTCGAGAGCTTTCTTTCCACTGTAAACCTCCGAAACATCATACCCGTGTTTAGATAAAAATCTTTTGAGTAACAAACACATGTCGCGGTCATCATCAATTATCAGGATTTTCTGCATAGAGTGTTTTGTTTATTTGTATTTAATAGATCAGGATTGGTTAAGTGTGATAGTATTTGAAACGTTATTGGTTTTAAACTTTGTTTTATTGATTCCCCTGCCCGATCTTAACCCCAGATGCCTCTCAAATGCGCGACCGGGATCTGCAACAACTCACGATATTTTGCAACGGTTCTCCTGGCTATTGAATATCCCTTATCAGCCAGTATGGCAACCAGTTGCTGATCAGTCAACGGATGTTTTTTATCTTCCTGCCCGATTACTTCTTCGATCGTTGACTGGATCACCCGGTTACTTGTCGATTCACCCTTTTCGTTTACAAGCCCTTCAGTGAACAGATCTTTCAACAGCAAGGTGCCGAAACTTGTTTCAGCATATTTATTACTCGTGATCCGCGATATTGTCGAAATATCCAGCGACACCATATCTGCCACGTTTTTGAGGATCATCGGCTTCAGCAGGCGGATGTCTCCTTCTTTGAAATATTCATATTGCAGCTTAACGATTGTTTTCATCACCTGCAACATATTCGTTTCACGCTGACGGATTGCGTCTATGAACCACTGGGCTGACTGGAGTTTGTTACGGAGATACACCTTTGCTTCCTTCTGTTGCTTTCCTTCGCATTGTGCCTCAACGGATTCTTTCCAGGAGGTATTAATATGAAGCATTGCTGAGCGGCTATTGTATAGTTCCACTTCAAGTTTATCACCTTCCATCCTGACAATAAAATCAGGTATAATTTTCTGCCTGTCTGTTGCTGTCCGGTTATTGTCAGTCACCGGGCGCATTTTCAGGGTTGATATCAACTGCAGAACGATCTTAAGCTCTTCTTCTTCGAGTTGAAGGCGCTGACAGATCTTTTCCATATTGGCGCCCTTCATCTCATCATAAAAATCTTTAAGCAGTGCTATCGCCATTTTGACGTCCGGCCTCTTTGTATTCATCCTTTCCAACTGGATTAAGAGGCACTGCCGGGTATCCGCTGAACCGAGTCCATAAGGTTCCAGCTGATGCACCTTCACAAGCACTTTCTCAATGACTTCCGGTTCTATCCAAACGCCGTTCTTAAAAGAATAATTTTCGGCAATCTGCTCCAGGTTCTGTTCCAGCATCCCGTAATCATTCAGGGAATCAATAATATAGTCGGCCAGTTTCCACTCCTCTTCTTCGGTCCACAAAAGCCGGAACTGTTGTTTCGCCTCTTCCCGGAAATCAACACTGTCGGCCAGAGAGCTTTGAAAAGTGGTATCCTCCGGCAAATAATTCGCATATTCAAGTTTATAGTCGGGTATATCATCGTACACAAACTCGTCATAATCTTTATAGTCTTCCACCGTCCCGGCGTCCGCAGAGTCAGCGCTCTCCACATCATCTGCCTTCTCTAACAGGGGATTTTCCTCGAGTTCCTGTTGGATGCGGTGTTCCAGTTCGAGCTGGTTGAGACGAAAGAAGTTGAGCAGCTGAATTTGCTGAGGCAATATTTTTAGCCCTTGTTTCTGAGTGAGATTTTGTTGAATCATAAGCTTGGGATGTTTTGTGGGTATGATCTTCCAACAAAAGCACCAAAAACAGTCATTTACCAGATTTTTTCCCCGAAATCATAAACCGCTGATTTTCAAAGATCTACGGGTTGGTCTAGGTTGAGCACACAGTAACGGATAATATGTTCTACAATTATACCATTATATTTGCGGAAGAAATTACCCATATTGGGATGCCCAGGAAAAAGTTTTATCCCAGGACCACTAGATTTGCCCTCCTATGGGTAGAATAATCCACATCTTATGCTGCGAGATCAGAGCCAGGTGGGCGTATCAAGTAAGCAATAAGGTTGCACCTAGCCTATGTAATTTCCATCTTACACAATTATTTCTTTATTTTCGCTCACTAACCTAAGATGATGAGCACGACTTCGATTTTGATTGCGGACGATGATGCAGATGACCGTTACCTGTTGCAGACTGCCTTTTTTGAAAAGGGGTACAAGGAGAAGATTGAGTTTGTGGAGAATGGAGTGGAAGTGCTGAACTTCCTGCTAAACGTGAAACCGGGGGAGGATAACAAGAAATACTTTCCCAAATTTGTGTTGCTGGATCTCAACATGCCTAAAAAGGATGGCAGGGAAGTATTGAAAGAAATGAAGGAAAATCCTGAGCTCAAGAGTATCCCGGTGATCGTCTTTACTACAACAAAAAATGAAAACGAGATCAGGCGCTGCTACGAGCTCGGTGCTAACACTTATATTATTAAACCAGTCAGTTTTGACGCCCTGCTCAACGTGGTAGAAAATATCCGGAGTTATTGGCTGAATACTGCTTCAATCCCTGTTTAAGGTCCACCCGGTACCTGGTTAAGATTACAAACAAGTACACTTTCAGGATTATTACTGCTTCCAGGGTTTGGCAAGGTTCACTCCCGGACAGAAAAATCCCGCCAGATGGCAATATACCATATGCGGTCGTCAGGATGAGCACCGGGATGCGGGATCCATAATCCTGATTTCACTCAGGGATACAAGCGTTGGCTACTCAGGTAAACTTCTTAACCATCTTGGTGAGAAGACCAGGTTTAGCCGAATTTGATACCAGGTTTGTAGTTACCCTGCGCATGACAAAAGGCAGCACCGTTTTTACTGCCCATCCTGCGCGCTTTAACAGAAGTTTTCGCATAAGGATGTCCGTGGTAAGACCAACGGCAATCCCCAGCAATGGATTACTGGCTGCCTTATTTTTGAAACTTCCGACAAAGGCGATTGCTTTAGAGGCAGGCTTCAGATCCGACTTCAATCCTTTGAGGTCGAGTTCAATCAGTTCTTTCTGCGCTTCAAGCAGAGCCTCAAGACGTTTCTTTTCAAGCATCATCTCCTCGTGGGTCGTTATATTTTTACTCATAAATCTTTTTCACTAAATAGTTCCTCAAAAATGGATCTATGATTTTTTTCCGCATCATTAATACGCAGATCATGATCAGCAGGTAGATACCGGCAACTATGAAATACCCGGCGATGATACTCTCAAGCATACTCCCTATCCACCAGGCCAGGCCAAGTCCCACAAATAATATGAAGAAAATAGATAAAATTGCCAGCAGGAAGCCAGCGATCACGGCAGACCCTGCTGCTGTAGATTTTTCAGTAACTTTTAATAACCCGAGCTTGTAATAAGTGTGGATATAATCGCCGGCATGTTCAATCAGATCGTCTGCTCTTTCCTTTAATTCCGCCATAGTTCTTAATTGTTCGGAGTAATTAAAAAAGTCAGGCAGGAGTGAACCTGCCTGAACTTTTATTAGCTAAGGCCTTGTTTAAGTTTGTTAACCCGATTTTCAGCTTCTGTCCTGAGATTTTTTGCTTCTTCAGTAGCACTATCTTTCATAACCCCCAACTTCTCTTTTCCTGTCGCAACGAGGTCAGCAATTTCACCAGCGAAATCACCAGCTTTTGCCTTGATACGCTCCCTGAGCTCGGAGCCTTTTTCAGGCGCTAATAATAAACCTATGACAGCTCCCGCGGCTGCTGCGCCTACTATACCTAAAATAATCTTTGTGTTGGTAGTCATAACTGTTTTTTTAAATTTAGTAATACCGAACAGAGCAAAAAATCATGCCGTTCGTTGGTACAGGTAATTACAATTCAATATGTTTTACTTGGGAAATTTAATCCCCACAACCATCAAAAGAGCCTGCCGGGGCCTGAGAATCGATCCGGCATCCAATTTATATAGGTATGCTGACGTTAATTAGTTTCATGGAAAAAGTTTTAATTATAGATGATGAGGTTGATTTATGTCTGCTCATGAAGACTTTTTTTAAACAAAAAAATCAATATGATGTCGAACTGGCCCACACCCTGAATGAGGGCCTTAATAAATTAGATCAGTTTTCGCCGGATATCGTCTTTCTCGACAATAATCTGCCGGATGGTCTCGGATGGGATCATGCGAGGGAGATATTGGAAAGGCACCCCTCCGTGCGTTTGAATCTCATCAGTGCCTATCATCCTAATCTTCCTTCCGTAAAAATTACTCCAAATCTAAAAATCTGGGAGAAACCTATTTCTTTAAAAGCAATAGACACTTATCTCCACGCGATTCAAACTTAATGTAATGACTCCTTAGTGTGCAGGCGTTGGGTATTTACGGGTTTACCATATATTCGTAACTATAACCCACGAACGCTATGACGCTACTTACGATTGTGTTGTGTATCCTGTCCCTGGTTATACTTATATCATGGGGTAAGATAAACGCCTTCCTTGCCTTTCTGCTGGTGTCCATTGCAACAGGGCTTTTGCTGGGTATCCCCTTGCGAACAATAACAGCGTCCGTCCAGAAAGGTATCGGCGACACCCTCGGAAGCCTGGTCATCGTGATCAGTCTTGGTGCCATGCTTGGAAAGCTGGTAGCAGAAAGTGGTGCTGCACAGCAGATTGCCTCTACGATGATGGGGATCTTTGGTGTGAAATATATTCAATGGGCATTAATGGCCACCGGGTTCATCGTAGGCATCCCCTTGTTTTACAACGTTGGATTTGTATTGATGATCCCCCTTATCTTTTCGGTTGTTTATCAATACAAATTACCCGCTGTATACATTGGCTTACCGATGCTCGCCTCGCTTTCGGTAACTCATGGTTTTCTGCCACCCCATCCTGCCCCTACCGCGCTCGTCGCCCAGTTCCAGGCGAATATGGGACTTACCTTATTATACGGAATGATGGTAGCTATACCTGCCATCATTGTCGCAGGCCCCATCTTTTCAAAGACACTGAAGGGTATTGTGTCCGTACCGCTCAAGACCTTCGAAGTTCAAACCTTACCCGCTGATATGTTACCTGGCAGAGCAAATAGTTTCTTGTCTTCCCTGCTGCCGGTAATTCTACTGATGGCCACTACCATCATCCCCTTCTTTCTTCCGCCAGCAGGCCTGGCCCGCGACGTGGCTGTTTTTATCAGCGAACCAACGACCGTAATGCTGATTGCGCTGATCGTAGCAACCTATACTTTAGGGATATTGATGGGCAAAAAAATGAGCACCATCATGAATCTTTACAGTGATGCCGTTAAAGACATTGCCATGATCATTTTTATAGTTGCAGGAGCCGGGGCATTAAAACAGGTCTTCATTGATAGTGGTGTGAGCAACCAGATCGCTTCGGTTCTACAGACCTGGAACATTCATCCGTTGTTACTCGGCTGGTTGATCGCATGTATCATCAGGGTCTGCATCGGGTCTGCAACAGTTGCGGGACTGACTACTGCAGGCATCATGGCCCCAATACTCATCCAATCCAATGCAAATCCGAACCTGATGGTACTTGCCATAGGCGCCGGCAGCCTGATGTTTTCCCATGTTAACGACGGGGGATTCTGGATGTTTAAAGAGTACTTTAATCTCAGTATGAAGGATACCCTGCGCTCCTGGTCACTGATGGAATCAATTGTAGCGATTGTTGGTATCATGGGAGTGATGGTACTTAACGCCTTTATATAATTAATAAATCTATCAACTTTCCTGACATGATCATACGCACTGGTATAGTTGGTTTTGGCATATCGGCCAAAGTTTTTCACGCCCCGTTTATTGTAACAAACCCTGGATTTAAACTGGTGAGCGTGCTGGAAAGAACAAAATCCGAATCAGCTGAAAAGTATCCCGGGGTTCGGATTGTCAGGTCTATAGATGAAATGATCAATGACCCTGAAATTGATCTCATCGTTATAACAACACCGAATGAAACACATTTCCCTTACACAAAGCGGGCACTAGAAGCCGGCAAAAACGTAGTGTTGGAAAAGCCCTTTGCGAATTCAACAGCCGAAGCAAAAGAATTGGTTCAGATAGCAGCCGCGAGCGGCAAAATGCTCAGTGTTTACCAGAACCGGCGGTATGTGAGCGACTATCTGACCATCAGGGAAATACTGGCTAAAAAGTTACTCGGCGACCTGCATGCGTTTGAAGCTCATTATGATCGCTACCGGATCGAGGAAAGACCGCAGGCCTGGAGAGAAAAGCCGGAGCCGGGAAGCGGGATACTATTTGACCTGGGTGCCCATCTCATCGATCAGTCTCTTACTTTGTTCGGGTGGCCCACCGCAATCACTGCTGATGTCAGGATGCAGCGCTCCCACGCCAAAACGGATGATTACTTCGATCTGAGACTCGATTACGGGTTTCTTCACGTCCGGTTAACTGCGGGTATGCTGGTCCGTGAACCGGGTCCGCGCTACATGATCCATGGCACAAAGGGTTCATTCATAAAATATGGTGAAGATGTACAGGAAGCGAAGCTGAGAGCAGGTGAGTTGCCGGTTGGAGATGACTGGGGCGCTGAACCGGAGTCCATTTATGGCCTGCTGCATACCGAAATCGACGGAAAGCTGGTAAGGGAAAAATATCCTTCCCTCAAAGGTCACTACGGAGAATACTACAATAGCATCTACCAGACAATGGTCAATGGGAAGCCGCTTTCGGAAACCCCGGAAGATGGCTATAACACCATCCGGATCATTGAGGCAGCCTTTGAGAGTAACAAAAAGAAGTGCACCCTACCCCTGTAATCACTTCTCCTGAAAATCACTTACCATTAAACTACAGCCTCTGACATCGCTGTTATCCATCCTGCCCTGCACTTCGAATCTCAGATCTTCGCGAACGATCCCGATATCATCTGTTGCAATGAAGGCGCAGGAATAGAGGTTGGCCAGATCAATGATGTTTAAGATCCCTTTGCCTGTTTGATTGACGGAAAGCGGATCATCGTCATCTCTCACCATCACCCGCATCCAGGGGGGACAGCTGAACAATCCATCAGACAAAGCATAAGCCTGCGATAGCAGCTCAGTCATCCCATATTCGGAATGAATTCCGGCCAGACCAAAATGGGTCTTCAACGTTTCATGCAATTCGACCCGCGTGATTTCCCTCCGCCGCCCTTTCATGCCACCGGTTTCCATGACTACGCAATGTTTAAGCGGCATACCGGCTTGTTCACCAAAATCAAGCAGCGCAAAACTTACCCCGATCAGGAGTGTACGCTGGCCGGCCAGTTGCAATTCCTGGAGATTAGCCTTTAATTGCTCATGTTCATACAGGAAAAATCCACTTAGCGGATGTTTAGACTCTTTGATTAACTGGTCGACCATCATCACCAGGGATGATGAAGACCTTTCAAGATACGACGGTAACAGTCCTATCACGCACCATTGCTGCGGCTCTCCATAGAATTTCCGGAATGCCTCCATAAAACTTCGCCGGTACAGATTGGTATTTTTTACGAAATGCCGGCTATTTACCGAGCCGGTGGTTCCGCTGCTCTCAAAGATCACTTCAGGCTCAAAATTACCGGTAATCACTTTTTGTGTCTTAAAAAAGGAAATAGGCAGGAAGGGCACTTGATCGAGGCTTTGAACCTTTGCCGGATCTACATTTAACGCGGAAAGATAATCCCGGTAAACCAGGTTGCCGGTCGCCTGTAAGCGGAATACGGAGAGCGCCAGCGACTCAAAAGTCCCGGCATTCACCTGGAAAATTTTATCTTCGTATTCACAATTCATATACTTATATTCACTCTCCGGCCGTTAATTTTGTGATCAATAATTTTTATTATGCGGTATAGTTTACCTGCTTTGGTGTTAATACTTGCTATGGTAGTCGTTTCGTGCAGCAAAGATAAGGTAGAGACCAAACCATCAATTAATGTAAAGTCTCTCAGTTCCAAGCTCATCCCGGTTAACGGCGATCTCAGTATTAATCTCGAGTTCCGGGACAAGGAGGCTGATCTTGAATCGATTTTTGTTCAGAAGATCAGGCAGAACATCCGCAAGACCACCACTATCCGCGATACCTTTTCGTTATCTGTAGCGGATTTTCCAAAGAAAACGGATGGCGACATTGAAATGAGATTGTTTTATCAGTTACAACTGATCTCTGCCGAAAGGGCTCCGGCAAATCCTAATTCGTCTACAGGTTTTGAAAGCGATAGTATAGTGATAAGGCTTGCACTACGTGACAAGGCTAAAAATGTAAGTGATACGGTTACCACTGAACAGATAGTGGTTCAACGTATAAACTAAACCAGGCACTATCCTGTTTCCACCACTATCTCTCCTGACAGCTATGGATGGCACTTATCCCAGAGACTTGCGGGGCTTAATCAGATCGTCCATTCATTTCTTCGTATTCAGCAGCCTTTATATAGCAGGTTGTGCGCTGATGATGATTCATCAGACAAACGATCTGCTGGATCTTCAGTATGACATCTTTCATTACTACTGTTTCGTTACATTCTCTACAATCTGTAGTTACAATTTTCACTGGGGACTAACCCCATCAATTGACACCAAACTCGTCAGGCTTGGCTGGACCGTTAGAAATAAACACCTGCATATTATATTGTTCGTGATTGGTGCTGCAGGTGCAACCTGGTATTTTTTCTACTTCACAGAACATTGGTTTTGGTTGAGTATCGGCGTTATCCTGACGTTTTTGTATTCTGCGCCTAAAGTGCCGGGACTTAGAAATCTGAAAAACATCGCTGTGGCTAAAACGCTATTCCTGGCTTCGGTGTGGATGTATGTCACAACAGCCCTGCCCATATTCCTTTCGGGTAAAAACTGGGGGACCCCGGAAATATTATTCTGCACTTCCCGTTTTCTGTTTATCTACAGCATTTGCATCCTGTTCGATTATCGTGATCGTGACTATGACAGAAGTGAAGGAATAAAAAGCATGATTACCATTCTTAATGACAAAGGCGTGGACAAGCTCTTTTATCTGACATTAATATTATTTGCCTGTTCAACCAGCGCACTTGCCTGGAATGGGTTCTCAATAACAGATGTTGTATTGATACTTTTGCCGGGCGTTATCATGATACCATTGTACTATCTGGCGAAGAAAAATTTTTCCGACTATCTTTACTACATAATACTTGACGGAATGATGATGTTACCGGCAATACTTACATCAGTTTTTTAACCATTGTTCAAATAAATCAATTATAAGAAAACATGGCAAAACAGTTATCCAGGGCTAAGCCCATCCAGCGAATACCTGGCAAATCCTATGAATTTTTAAAGAGTTACCTTAATAATCCATCCCCTGTTGGCTTCGAAAGCAGCGGTCAGAAACTTTGGCTCGATTATATCAAACCGTACGTTGACACCCATTTTACAGATCCATACGGAACAGCGGTAGGTGTTGTGAATCCAAAAGCCACCTTCAAAGTGGTGATTGAAGGACATGCGGATGAAATCAGCTGGTTCGTTAATTATATTACTCCCGAGGGTCTTATTTACCTGAAAAGAAATGGTGGTGTTGATCACCAGATCGCACCGGCGCAACGGGTATTGATACATGGCAGAAAAGGACCGGTGAAAGCTGTATTCGGTTGGCCGGCGATACATACGCGCCTTAGCAATAATGATTCTAAAGAACCACAGCCCCGCGTAGATAACCTTTTTCTTGACTGTGGTGCCAGAAATAAAAAAGAGATCGAGGAACTGGGCATACATATAGGTGCAGTGGTTACCTACCAGGACGGCTTTGAAGAAATGGCTTATGATTATTATATCGCCAGGGCATTTGATAACCGCATAGGTGGTTATATGATTGCTGAAGTAGCACGTCTGATAAAAGAGAACAATAAAAAACTTCCTTATGGTTTGTATGTGGTAAACGCGGTGCAGGAAGAAATTGGGTTGAGGGGAGCAGAAATGATTGCGCGCCGGATCAAACCGGATGTAGCCATCATTACTGACGTTACGCATGATACACATACGCCAATGATCAATAAGATCATTGAAGGAGATGTTCTATGTGGTAAAGGACCATCACTCGCGTACGGGCCCGCAGTGCACAACAAACTGTTGAGTTTTGTTGAAGACATCGCCGCGCAGAAAAAAATTCCCGTACAGATGCGTACCGTATCGAGAAGTACCGGAACAGATACTGATTCGTTTGCTTATGCCAATGACGGATGTCCCTCTGTGCTGATCTCAATTCCTTTGCGTTACATGCATACAACTGTTGAGATGCTGCATAAGAAGGATATCGAACAAACCATAGAGCTTATGTACGAAACGCTGCTGGCACTTACGCCATCAACCAATCTCAGTTATTTCCAATGATAAACTGGTATTTGCTATATATCGACCCGGGCAGCGGTAGTTACCTTATACAGGCAATTATCGCTGCCGTTTTGGGCGCACTGTTTTATTTTAAAACGATATGGTGGAAATTGAAATCCTTTTTCAACAGGTCGAAAAAACACAAGGAAACTCCGGACAAACTCACTGACAACCCATAATCACCCGACCTGCTCCCGGGCTATTTGAATCTTGCATCAACAAGCTGGGGCATCCATACAACAAAATACGAGGCGTCTGTTCCGTTACCTGCTGAAGCATAATCACAGAGCGAAACCTGGATTGGCTTTTCACGATTTTCGGGATAGGATTCCGGGGCGAAAAGCCCCTTCACTTCCATCCAAACATCTTTTTTACCCGAAGTGGTATCTCTCAAAATGAATCCGCCTTCTTTAGTTTTAACAGGTTTGAGTACCGCGGCGAGTTCCGGTCCGCCGAGCCTGGTGTCCCTGGCAAATAACACCGGGCCACGCATAAACGCAACATAGGATGGATTTTTTCCAAGCGTTTGCAACCTGGTGTTCATGTCGAAGACCACTTCGATTTCGTCCCCGCTTTTCCAGGTCCTTGAAATTTTCCTGAACTCCCCTGCGGTTATTGCGGCTACCGGCTCCCCGTTCACTTTCATGGTCGTGTTCACACTCCATTGAGGTACCCTTATTTTTATTTCAAACTGCTCTGCTTCGGGTAAGTTTATTTTAGCAATAACATTACCGTTGCGTGGATACTGAGTTTGCTGGTTAATTGTCACCTTCTGTCTTTTCGGAGTTGAAGATTCGTATACCCCATCAACAAAAAAGTTGATAGAAATTCCGTTTGCAGCAGACATCACCGTGGTGTGAGGAAGCGTAAACAAACCTCTCGGTCCACTTGCAATACAACAGTTAAGTCCCATATTACAATGCTCCTCCCCTTCCATTCTTCTTCCTGCAAGAGGCGTGTACTGCGCCCAATGGCGGCCATCCGGGCTCATTGCACCGAGTAAAGCATTATAGTAAGCTATCTCGATGGCATCAGCATATTTTGATTCGCCGGTAAGTCTTAGCAATTGCTGGCTCAGTTTTATCCAGGTTACGGTAACACAGGTTTCCTGGTATTTATATATCGGGTTGACCTGTAATTGCCTGCCCCCGAACCAACATTCGATAGCAGAGCCCGAGCCCGCAGCATTGATCTCGGTATCGAGAATATTCTGCCATGTTTTTTCTACTGCCTGCTTATATAACGGATTAGCCGTTATCCTGTAAAGTTCCAGTAGTCCCTCGTAACAAGACATCATTTCATATGACTTCTGCCCCTGTAGTGAGCTGAACCATTTTTCCGGCGCGGGTCTTGGAAACCTTGACGCGACATCAACTGAAGCCTTGCTGATCAGTTGTGGTCCGGCCGGAGTTTCCCACTGTGCCACAATTTTTTCTGCAGCATCCAGGTATTTCTTGTTTTTTGTGCGGGTATATAAAAGGCACATCGGTTCGAGTACTGATGAAGCCGCCATGCCCCGGTGATTACCTTTTGTAACGATGGTATCGCCACGCGCCGCCAGGTCGCTTAGCAGGTTATCAGCAAGCCTTGACGCTGCGGCTAACGTGATTTTGTCTTTTGTGATATCATAATAATCGAGCAGACCAAGCAGGCAATATTTCCTTCCCCATATATCCCACTGGTCCAGCAGGTTTGCAGGTTTATAATTTCCGATATATCCGTCCGGAGTCTGGGTTTTGATGAGGTCAGCAACAGCCTTATCGAGCACGGCCCTGGAAGCAGGATTGGGCTGATAGCGATATGCAAGAACCGCAGATGTGAACCATTTGCCCCAGAATTCAGTTTGCCAGCAACGTGCTTCATCCCTGTGCCTGAAAGGTTCGATCAGGCGATTTACATCCTGCGCAAACACGCGGTTAGCTGCAGCGTTTGCAAGCTTTTCGCCGACAAATCCATTGATCTTAACTGCGGAGCCGCGCACGAGATGATCGACCTGTGCAACAGCGCTACCATTACCCGCAAAAAAAATAACTGTGATGAATAAAAGATAAGTTCCTGATTTACGAAGAGAACAACACATGGCGAAAGAATTTTTTCTGAGCTTTCAAATGAAACCGTTCTCGCTAATCTACTAAATTTCAAGTGCATGAATGATTAATTCTCCATACACAAGCAATAAATTGTTTTTCTTTGACGCTATCTAATCATGTATAATCATCTGGCGTGAAAACAAACCGGCATCCATCATCTTATCGGGATCCTTCAGGGCATATTTTCGAGCAGGAAGGAACAATCTACCGTCAGATCAATGCATGTTATGCTGATGATTTCATACAATTGAAAAATTCCGGTCTGCTTGCAAAACTGATAGCCAACAAACAAATGATCGTTCATGATGAACTGCAGGCGGATGAAGCTACTGCCAGTGATGCATGGCTGGTCATTAAACCGGAAAGGATACCGGTGATCAGCTATCCTGCTGAATGGAGCTTTGATGCGTTGAAGGATGCCGCCTTGCTGCATCTCGATATTATGGAGCTATCAGTAAAGCATAACATGATATTGAAAGATGCAAGTCCATATAACGTACAATTTGTAAAGGGAAGGGCTATTTTTATTGACACACTTTCTTTTGAACGTTATAACCCTGACCTGCCATGGATTGCTTACCGTCAATTCTGCGAATGTTTTTTGTACCCCCTCTTGCTTGAACATTATAAAAAGTTTTACGTCAACCAGGTTTATAAAAGTTTTGCGGATGGTATCAGCGCTGCGGAAACAGCCGGCTTGCTGCCGTTTAGAAGTCGCTTCAGCCTTGGTTGCTGGCTGCATGTTTTCCTGCCTGCGTCAGTCGCGGGATCCAGACATAAATCAGGAAGAACAATAGTATTCAACAAAAATAAAATGATTAACCTGGTGAGTCATCTGCAGAGCCTTATCCGGGGATTGAGATCTAATGACAAGTCTGCCGCAGCCTGGAACACTTATTACGCTGAAACTATTTTGAGTGAGAGTTATTTGCAGAACAAGAAAGCAATTTTTAATGAGCTTACAGGCAACCTGAAGATATCATCGGCAATTGATATCGGTTCGAATGATGGTTACTTTTCAGGTCTGATGGCGAGTAAAGGTGCGAGTATTATTGCTATTGATAACGATGCCCCGTCAGTGAACCGGCTATTTCTGAAGGTCAGAAAAGAATCGCTCAACATACTACCTCTTGTTGTGGACATCAGCAGTCCCACACCTGCTGTTGGTTTTCAAAATTTGGAACGCAGCAGCTTTTTGCAAAGGCTGAATTGCGAACTGATAGTGGCGCTTGCTCTTGTTCATCATCTTGTGATCGGAAAAAATATTAAATTGGAAATGCTTGCTTCATTTTTTTGTGAGCATACAAAATGGTTGTTGATTGAATTCGTTCCAAAACAAGATCCTAAGGTAGCGGCTATGCTGGCTGCAAGGACAGATATATTCCCGGATTATAACCAGGAAGGCTTCGAATCAACCTTGTCTGTTTATTTTACGCTGGTTAATAAACAACCGGTTCCGGGCACGGAGAGAGTAATTTATTTGTATAAAAAAAATACCTGAAATAAGCAACGGGCAGAATAGCATTTCACCGTTCCATTTCATTTTCATGATTCATATTTGACAACTTTCATGTACGTTTGTCTGCAAATTAATCGTATGAAGGATATGCTGAGAAACGATTGGACCAAAGAAGAGATTCAGGAAATTTATAATACACCGTTGCTCGATCTTATTTTTAAGGCAGCCACTGTTCATCGCCAATACGAAGGCACAGGTGAAGTGCAGGTTTGTACATTGTTATCCATCAAAACCGGGGGATGCAGTGAAGACTGTGCGTATTGTCCACAGGCAGCGAGGTACAACACTGACGTCAAGGTACATGCGCTGATGAAAAAAGAGGAAGTACTTAATTATGCCTTACAGGCAAAGGAAGCCGGATCCACAAGATTTTGTATGGGTGCAGCCTGGCGCGAAGTAAGAGATAACCGCGATTTTGACCGGGTACTTGATATGGTGAAAGGAGTTAATTCATTGGGTATGGAAGTCTGCTGCACACTGGGGATGCTGACCCCCGACCAGGCACAGAAGCTCGCAGATGCAGGTTTATATGCCTACAATCATAACCTGGATACTTCTTCAGAATATTATGAAGAGATCATTACTACAAGAACATACGAGGATCGTTTACAAACACTGGATAACGTGCGCAAAGCCGGGGTAAGTGTATGTTGTGGTGGCATCATAGGACTTGGTGAAAACCACGATGACCGCATCACAATGCTTCATACCCTGGCTACGCTGCCTGAACATCCCGAAAGCGTTCCCATCAATGCCCTGGTTCCGGTTAAAGGCACTCCGCTGGAAAACAACGCGCGTGTGGATGTGTGGGATATGGTAAGGATGATAGCAACCGCAAGGATACTTATGCCGCGCACCATGGTGAGGTTAAGTGCAGGACGCGCCACCATGACGGTAGCCGAACAGGCACTTTGTTTCATGGCCGGTGCGAATTCCATTTTTGCCGGTGAAAAATTACTGACCACCCCGAACCCGAGTTTTGGAGAAGATAAGATCATGTTTGATCTGTTGGGCCTGACGCCGAGGGAGGCTTTCAAAAATGAAAAAGCCGCCGTTTGTTAATCCGGTGAGGTGGCCCTTGGAAACGTTGGCCAAAAACCGGGCATTAAAGCTTTCCAAAGGCTGAAAATTCGTTGAATTTTACATTGATACCGATCTGGTGATATGGACGGCTGCCCTGGTAATAAGCCTGCCCATACCTAAGCTGCATCTTTTTAAACAAAACCCCGGCACCGGCTGAAAACCCGTTCAGCCCGTTGCCGGACTCGCCAATATTCAACTCCTTTCTCCGGAGGTAATTGTAACCCAGCGACACCTCTACCTTATCAGTAATGTAAACCTGGGTAGCGAGGATAATATGCCTGAAGATATTGTCGAGGCTGAAGCTTTTTGTTTGCTGCTCAAGCCCGTTCTCATTATTGTAAACGCTATCATTATAGGTAACATCAAACCGGTGGAGCCTGTTAACCGTTAAGGAGAACTGGAGTGGAGCATTTTTCAATCTTTTTGATATCCCTACCTGGAGATCGAAAGGCAACTCTTCCTTTGAAGTTCCGGCATAAGTGGATAGCTGGGTTCCTATATTTTTGATCGCAAACGAAGACTGAATGCCATTGGCGGTATCGAAATAAGATAATCCAAGGTCGACAGCAAGGCCGGAGGAACTATATGCGCCGTACACTGATCCTATGTATTTTATACTGGCTCCGTATACCCATCTTGATAAGTAGTTACGGCTCATGCTCAGTTGAGCCACATAATCCCTGGGACGGAAATCCCCCATAAGGTTACCGGAAGCATCTGCCTGGTTAACGTTACCATAATCAAAATACATCACACCCAGTGCAAAATTGGTCTTCCACCTTTCACTGCGGTATCCTGCCTGTAAATGATAATTTTTTATCCCACCATAAAAAGAATTAAAAACGAAAGAGGCCTGTGTGTGCATGGTTTCCCGCAACAAAGAGGGGCTATGGAAGGCCATCCCGATATCATCCGTTTGATTGGTGATGTTCTCCCCGCCGAGAGCCGTAAGCTGCGGAGTATTTGAAAGACGGAGAAAATTAAATACACTGTTCCCACCCAGCGTTTGTGCATCAAGAGCTATACTTCTTACCAGGAAGAAAATGATGAATAAGCCCTGTTTCATTGTTAAAACGAATATACCCAATTTGAGTATGAGGGACCGGTCCTAAACAAAAATTCCTCCATGGACATGGAGGAATTTCTTTAACCCTTAAAACAACCAACATGAAAAATTCTTATTGATTATTTAAATATAACAGGGTTTCTAATACAATGTTTGGATGCTAATAATATAAATTATTAAAATGCCATTAAAAACCCTTTCAACTAAGTGCAATGTCTAAGACCTGTGTCATGGTTTTTACATAATGGAACTTCAGACCTTTAAGAAACGCAGAGTCTATCTCCTGTATATCTTTTTCGTTCAGCCAACACAAAACAATCTCCTTGATCCCCGCCCGCTTCGCTGCCAGGATCTTCTCCTTTATGCCGCCAACCGGTAAAACCTGGCCCCTGAGGGTGATCTCCCCGGTCATGGCAAGATAGCTTTTTACTTTACGGCCGCTAAGCGCCGAGGCGATCGCCGTCATCATCGTGATACCCGCGCTGGGTCCGTCCTTTGGAACGGCACCTTCCGGTACATGCACATGGATTGTTTTAGTATTGAAAAGTTCCGGAGCGAGATCGACCTTTTTCGCATTTGAATGCAAGAAAGTGAGTGCCGTGATAGCGCTTTCCTTCATTACGTTACCGAGATTACCAGTCAGTTTCAACTCTCCTTTGCCTTCACTTACACTCGTTTCAATAAACAAAATGTCTCCCCCCACGTAGGTCCAGGCCAGGCCCACCGCAACGCCCGGCATATTCGCCACCTTATATAGTTCATTACTGTACCTGGGCTTACCGAGGATCTTATCGATGTCCTTTAAGTTTAACCCGGCCTTGATCTTATCTTTCATGGCGTATTCCCTGGCCTCATAACGCATCACCGAAGCCAGGTAACGGTCAAGTTCGCGTACGCCGCTCTCACGGGTATAGTCCTGGATAATCTTTTCAAGAACCTTATCCGGGATATTGAAGGTCATATCCTTAAGACCATGCGCTTCTTTCTGCTTTGGAACCAGGTGCCTGCGGGCGATCTCTACCTTCTCCTCAACGGCGTATCCGCTCAGGTCTATGATCTCGAGCCTGTCGCGCAGCGCCGGCTGAATATGATTGATGTCATTGGCCGTTGCTATAAACAACACCTTACTCAGATCATACTCAAGTTCCAGGTAGTTATCATAGAATGTATGGTTCTGTTCAGGATCCAGCACCTCCAGCAAAGAAGAGGAAGGATCGCCGCGGCCATCACTGCCCACCTTATCGATCTCATCGAGGATAATTACAGGGTTACTGGATTTCACCTTGCGTATTGATTGAATAATACGACCGGGCATGGCCCCGATGTAGGTTTTACGGTGTCCGCGGATTTCGCTTTCATCATGCAAACCTCCCAGGCTTATCCTGGCGTATTTTCTTCCGATAGCGCTGGCTATACTTCTGCCGAGAGAAGTTTTTCCAACCCCGGGAGGGCCAAGGAAACAAAGGATGGGGCTTTTCATGTCACCCTTTAGTTTTAATACTGCGAGGTATTCAAGAATGCGGTCCTTTACTTTGTTCATGCCATAGTGATCCTTATCCAGGATCTTTTTGGACCTTTTCAGATCATAGAGATCCTGTGTGTAATCGGCCCAGGGCAGATCAAGCATCAGGTCAAGATGGTTATAGACCACGGAATAATCAGGCGTACTTGCGTGCATTCTTTCCAGCTTCTCTATACCTTTCTTAAACATTTCAGCGGCAGCCACCGACCATTTTTTGGCCTCTGCCTTTTTCTGCATGTCCTTTAATTCACGCTCATTGGTATCTCCCCCGAGTTCGTCTTTGATACTTTTAAGCTGCTGCTGAAGAAAATAATCCCGCTGCTGCTTATCCAGTTCCGTCTTTGTTTTTGTTGTTACCTTGTTTTTCAACTCAGCAAACTGGAGTTCTTTCTGCAACAGTTGCATGAGCAGATCAGCCCTTTCCTGTATGTGATTAAGTTCGAGCAACTTCTGCTTTTCTGTAAGGTCAGTATTAAGATTACTCGAAATGAAATGGATCAGAAAAGACGGATTCTCAATATTCTTCAAAATGATCCCGGCCTCGGATGGCAGGTTCGGGGATAATAAGATGATCTGCGAAGCCAGGTCCTTGATATTGGCAACATAGGCTTCAAAATCTTCATTCTTCGAGATCGTTTCATCCTCCAGCACGGTAACTTTCGCCCTGAAATAAGGATCCTCGGAAAGTATGGTCTGAACCTTGAACCTCTTTTTGCCCTGGATGATAACGGTTGTGCCGCCATCGGGCATTTTGATAAGTTTGATAATTTTTGCGACGGTACCGATATCTTCAAGATCCGCAACGACAGGATCTTCTACCGAACTGTCTTTTTGCGCAACGACCCCTACCAATTTGTCAGCCTTATATGCGTCATTGACTGCCTTGATACTTTTGTCGCGACCCACCGTTATCGGCAGCACCACTCCGGGAAAAAG
>NZ_JBTLQG010000013.1:0-134898 GCF_054461535.1 Flavitalea antarctica | reverse complement strand
GCCTTATATGCGTCATTGACTGCCTTGATACTTTTGTCGCGACCCACCGTTATCGGCAGCACCACTCCGGGAAAAAGTACCGTATTCCTCAGTGGTAATAATGATAATTCATCCGGAATCACAGTATCAGTACCATTTTCACCATCATTTTCATTGAGAGGAATGATGGGCATAAAGTCCATATCATCTTCAGGATTAAACAAATAATTCGATTCTTTCATTGTTCTTTTTAACTGTGACAAAATAGCAATTCCCTTTTATAATAAGCGAATTTCCAGGCGAATGGTATGTAGGTCAAGTTTAATGCCATTTGTGCGACAGGCTTTTGCAAAAAAAACCCGTCCCCAAAACATTGGGGACGGGATTGTTCATTCGGCACCTATAGCTATTGTTGTATATGGAAAACCCACACCAGCATTATAATAACTTAATGCCAGCGTAGATTTGAAAACCCTGGTTTTTCCATTTGGTGGAATTGTCAATTTCATTGATATTATTCAGTCCTATCTGGTAACGTCCGCCAACTCTGAGTTTGCCAACGTTCAACTGTACACCACCAAGCATACTGAGATCACCGGATGAAAATGCTTCCTGGCCATTTTTTAATAAACCCTGGTCTTTGTTTATCAGTATTCCAAACTGCGGACCTGCCTGCAGTGTGATAAACTGTACGGGACGGAAATTCAGCAATAATGGAATTGAAAGATAATTTAGTTTGATACCCTTGAGATCGCTGGTGCCGCCAGGAATCACTTCGTCAAAATCGTTTGTGGTTTTTGTCTGGTATTGGTTCCACAATACCTCGGGCTGGATACCCCATTTGTTGTTGAAGTATAGTTCAGCAAAACCGCCAAGACTGTAACCATACTGAAACTCTTCTTTCAGACCTTTCCCATCAATCTTGTTAATGTTGGCGCCAGCCTTGATACCAACTCCTTGTGCAAAACTCATAGTTCCGGCAATCAGAGCAATCGTTAGTAAACCCAGGATTTTCGTTTTCATATTTTCTGCTTTAATGGTTTCTAATAATTTTCAAGTTACATGCCAGAGAAAATATGGCGCTGTTAATTGTTATTAACAACGGCTTATTTTTTACTAAAATTAAGATAATTCTTTAACCTTTAGCACAGCGTGTAACCGAAACCTTATCAGGCAATTTCAAGCAGGGTTATTTCGGGCAGGATCCCCACCCGGCCCGGGTAACCTATAAAACCAAACCCGCGGTTAACATAGAGCTTTTGATTCTCGTTTTCATAAAGGCCCGCCCATTGTTTATACATGTATTGAACAGGACTCCACCTGAAACCGGGCAACTCAACCCCGAACTGCATTCCATGGGTATGGCCCGAAAGCATCAAATCAATGTCTTTGTATTTTTCCTGTACCTCTGCAGTCCAGTGACTCGGGTCATGACTCATGAGTATCTTGAACGGCATATGTGCGACACCGTTATATGCTTCACTCAGTCTTCCGTATTTCGGAAAGTTTCCTTTGGCACTCCAGTTTTCAATGCCGATAAGCGCAATCTGCTCCCCTTCTTTTTCCAGTGAAACATTTTCGTTCATCAAAAGTTTCCATCCCAGTTCTGCATGCACTTCCTTGAGCCTTTCCAAATTACTCTGCTTTACACTTAAGCTTTCCCAGGCAACATAGTCCCCGTAATCATGATTGCCAAGTGTTGAATAAACGCCGAGCGGAGCTTTCAGCCGGCTGAAAACTTCCATGTAATCATCCATCTCCGTTGCACGGTCATTTACAAGATCACCGGTGAAGAGAATCAGGTCCGGTTTTTCCTTCATGATCTTTTCAACTCCTTTGATCACCGCGGCCTTGTCGGTAAAGCTGCCCGCATGGATATCTGAAATATGAACGATCCGCAGCCCTTTGAAAGCCTGGGGAACATTGGAGAACACTAACTTCTTCCGGACAACCTGGTAATTGTATTTGTTGCTGAATCCATATAAAAGCGTTCCCATCAGTCCACCACCAAGACCCAGACCAAGCCAGCTAAGAAAGGCTGATCTGCTTATGCTTTCACCTGTCGTCGCCCCCGGGGAGCGTGGCTGAACTTTTTGAACGATCCAGGTTATGCCCCTGCGCAGATCATCAACCAGGAAAAATACTGACGCCACCACCTGTGAAAAGAAAAGACCGACGAGCACTGCGAACAAATAGGTCCGTGCCGTTCTTGAAATATTCTGTTCATTGAGGTAAGGGATCGCAAGCATTACCGCCAGCGCACCAACAGCCACCAACCAGTAGATTATGGTAACTGCCAGCCGGACCCTGGGGCCGGAATATTGGGTAAGTGACCGCAGTACCTGGAAAATATAAATGTCCATCATCAACATAATGGCCATGAGTATCCATAAAAAACCTGAGCTTCTCATAATTGAATGAAATTAATAGGGGCAATCTTAGAACCGGGTAAATTCATTTAGCTGATGCTTCACCGCAAGAACAGTTCCTTCGTCCACTATCAGACCCTGGGGATTTAAAAGTTTATCCACGGATGAGATAGGAAGTTTGTTTGGATGAACCACTACGTTCAGATAATGCAGAATGCTTGTTAAATGTTCAAGACCATTGAGATTTCCGGCGCGCCCGGTGGCGATGCCGGTCAGCATGGCTTTCTTTCCATACCAGGTATCCTTATAGCTCGAAATGTCAAACATCACCTTCAGCACTCCTGGTATACTGCCGTTATATTCGGGCACAACAAAAACAAACTTGGTAGCAGGCGCAAGTATGTCGGATTCTATTTTAGTAAATTCCGGATCCCTATGCAGCCATTTCCATCCTTCCAGCGACATCAGCCGGACATTCACCTCCCGATCCCTTAAAAGCTGCTCATACTGCTTTGCTACCTTCAGCGTATTGCTGTTTGCCCGGTTTGTTGCTGAAATAACGGTGTACAATTCACTCATAGTGACGATAATAACGTATCAGATTGCATTTGGTTCCTGCAATTTCGCCAGCGATGCTTTATTTTTGCCGGCTGGAATAAAATTCAGGCTCAAAATTACCGTCTGCAGTGCATTTTCCGATTTTATTATTGCGCTGAAATATCAACTTGTTGGTCAGACGGATGAATCTGTTATATATTGTAGACTTTGGGGGGAATGTGCATGGAGATGTTCAAGTTATGGGCAAAACTAAATTTTGCGGTTTTAGCGATTGTAAACAACTTTACCGCTATCCCTGATAATAAATTTTAATTTGTATAAATGGCGAGAGTAATCGGCGTTGCTAATCAAAAAGGTGGTGTAGGAAAAACAACTTCAGCAATTAATCTTGCTGCAAGCCTCGCTGTGCTTGAATTCAGAACCTTGCTGGTTGATGCGGATCCTCAGGCAAATAGTACAACAGGTGTGGGTTTTGACCTGCACAACATCAGGCAAAGCCTGTATGATTGTATGGTGAACAATGCCCGCGCTGCTGATGTGATCCTGAAATCCGAAATACCTAACCTGGATGTGATTCCATCACATATTGACCTTGTTGGTGCTGAAATAGAAATGATCAATTACCCGAACAGGGAAACGGTGTTGAAAAACATCCTTGCACCGGTAAGAGATGAATACCAGTTCATCATTATCGATTGTTCTCCTTCACTCGGACTGATCACCGTAAATGCCCTGGTTGCTTCAGATTCAGTGATTGTGCCTGTGCAGACTGAGTTTTTCGCACTCGAAGGCCTTGGTAAGCTGCTGAACACCATCAAGATTGTTCAAAGCAGGCTTAACCAGGAGCTGGAGATCGAAGGGATATTGATGACGATGTATGACGGCAGGCTCAGGCTTTGTAACCAGGTGGTTGCAGAGGTTCGTAAACATTTTGATGAGATGGTATTCAATACCATCATTCACCGTAATACCAGGATCAGCGAAGCGCCAAGTGTTGGCAAACCGGTGATTTTGTATGATGCGCTAAGTAAGGGCGCAATCAATTATCTCAACCTGGCAAAAGAGGTTCTCCAGAAAAACAATATGACGCGGATCAGCCAGGAAGAAAGAATACTAGAATAAATTAACCATTCAATGACCACTCCCAAACAAAATAAAGACGCACTCGGAAAAGGTATCCGTTCTCTTTTACAGAGCATAGATTCTGATCTGAAGACCAATACAGGTTCGCTGAAAACTTCCGTTGTGGAAGCAGCAACCACCATGCAAAGAATTAAAGTCACAGATGTTGAGCCCAATCCCAAACAGCCGCGTCGTGATTTTGATGAACAGGCATTGAAAGAACTTGCCGCCTCTGTTAAGTTGCATGATCTTGTTCAACCCATTACTGTCACATCAATCGGTAACGGAAAGTACAGGCTTATATCCGGTGAACGCCGGTGGCGTGCAGCAAAACTTGCCGGCCTGGCAGATGTGCCCGCATACATCAGGCAGGCGAATGACCAGGAATTACTTGAACTGGCCTTGCTTGAAAACCTGCAGCGTGAAGATCTGAATGCCATGGAAATTGCACTCTCATATAAACGTATGATGGAAGAATTAAATCATACGCAGGAAGAGGTAGCAGAAAGAATGGGTAAAGAAAGAAGTACTGTGGCAAACTATATCCGCCTGCTGAAATTGCCGCCGGATATCCAGGTTGCGGTAAGAAAAGGTGACATCAGCATGGGACATGCCCGGGCACTGGTGAACGTTGATACCGTGGATAAGCAACTTTTTATCTTTAATGAGGTAAGGGCAAAAAACCTTTCTGTCCGCCAGACAGAGGAGCTTGTCAGGAAACTGTACAAGTCAAACACCCCTGTTAAAGATTCCGTAAAACCTTCACTACCGCCGGCTTACAAGAAAATAGAGGATAATTTAGCTTCCCATCTGAGCACAAAAGTTAAGCTGAACCACAACAAAAAAGGGTACGGAAGCATTTCTATTGAATACTTTTCTATCCAGGACCTTAATAAAATTCTGGATCAGCTGGGCCTCACCGTTAGTTAAGCCGGCAATTGAAAAACATTAAGCTGTATATAATAAACCATCATAAATCTGAGTTTGAACCGACTATTCCGGTATGAGAGTTTTTCTTGTTTTTTTACTGGTATCGTTGATTCAGTCTTTTGCTTTTTCGCAACAGCCTGGCAGTCCGGGGACAGCGAATTCATTACAACAAGATACCGTTCCTCCCAGGAGCCGCGATACAGTCAGGCTCGGTGATCGCAGAGATACTACCAACGCAGTTATCATTACCGGCGACACGGTCATCAATGCCCCCAAAAAAGATTCTGTACGCAAACACAGCCCGAGAAAAGCGGCCATACGGTCCGCAATACTTCCCGGCCTGGGCCAGATCTACAACAGAAAATACTGGAAACTTCCTATTGTTTATGCCGCGGTGGGTATACCCGCTTATCTCATTTATTATAACAAGCAGTGGTACGACCGCGCGCGACATGCGTTAGCCGTAGCTTCGGATCCGCCCGTTACTCCTGCGGAACTTGAAACAGTGCACCCGGAACTGAGAGCTTTGACCGCTTCCGAATCTGTCAGTTCCCTTCGTAATTACCGGGATGAGTTCAGGCAAAACATGGACTATTCCATCCTCATCACTATACTCGCCTGGGGTCTTAATGTGATCGATGCTACTGTTGATGCACATCTTAAAGACTTTGATGTAAGCGACGAGATCAGCATGCGGGTTAAACCGGTGATCATGAGCGGCACGAGATCCCCGGGGTTGAGCATTGTTTTTGCTTTGAAAGATAAAAGCCAGCAAACCAGGCCCAGGAACCTGTATTGATCTGAATGCTGATTGTTTCCAAAACGTTACACTTGTTCTCTCAAAAACATTATCGTAAGCTTCGTTCCTTGTCGTTGTTGATACAACCTTTTACCTTCGCATCTCCTTAAAATAGTTAATAAATGAAAATCGCCCTGATCGGTTACGGGAAAATGGGAAAAGCCATTGAAGAAATTGCATTGAGTCGCGGTCATGAAATAGTGCTGCGGGTCGGCATTGAGAACCTGGAAGATAATACGGTTGAAAAAATCAGCAAGGCTGATGTAGCCATCGAGTTCACCGGGCCGGAAGTAGCATTCGAGAATATAAAACGATGCCTTGATGCAGGTGTTCCGGTGGTCAGCGGATCCACCGGCTGGTTAAAAAATCTGCCGGACGCAGAACGGTATAGCAAAGAAAAACAAGTCGGTTTTTTGTATTCAAGCAATTATAGCATCGGGGTGAATATTTTTTTTGCGGTTAATAAAAGACTTGCATCCTTGATGAGCCGGCATGAAAATTACGAGGTCAGCTTAACGGAGGTACATCATACCGAGAAAAAAGATGCACCCAGCGGCACAGCCATCAGTCTTGCAGAACAGATTATGCAATATATTCCTTCAAAAACGAGGTGGGTGAATGAACCGGTGAACGACAAAACAGCAATTCCCATCATCAGTGTACGAACAGATCCTGCGCCCGGGACACATACGGTGAGTTACCGGTCAGACATCGACGACATTGAAATAAAACATACAGCACATAACCGCAAAGGGTTTGCAGGCGGGGCCGTGCTTGCAGCTGAGTTTATGAGGAATAAAACCGGCGTGTACCACATGAATGATGTTCTCGGGATCGAATAGCGGCGGGACAAGTCTCAGAAAAAAACTATATCTTCTCGCCGATAAATTCTAGAACATGCTGTCCAAAAAAGCGCAATATGCCTTTAAGGCCCTGATGTATATGGCTGAGAAAAAAGATAATCAGCCTGTTCTCATTGCGGAAATTGCCAGGAAAAAAAAGATACCATTAAAGTTTCTTGAAAACATATTGCTTGAACTACGTAAAGCCGGGGTTCTTGAAAGTAAAAAAGGAAAGGGAGGTGGCTATTTTTTCAAGGTTCCTCCCCGCGAAATTTCGCTGGCTAAAATCATGCGGCTAATTGATGGTCCTATCGCGATGTTGCCATGTGTGAGCCTGTACTTCTATGAGCGTTGCAAAAACTGCGATGAAAAAAGCTGTGGTCTCCACGATACCATGGTCATGGTGAGAGATGCCAATCTCCGCATACTTGAGAAAAGAACGGTTGCCGATCTCACAAAATGATGCAGACACTTCAAATAACTGTCAAAGGGAAAGTGCAGGGAGTAACGTATCGCGAAACGACCCGGCGCAAGGCGGTGATTCTCGGCTTAACAGGCACCGTGGAAAACCTCGATAATGGCGATGTACTGATCATCGCAACCGGTGATCCGAAAGTTCTCGAAGATTTTGTTCGCTGGTGTCACAAAGGACCGCAGCTCGCTTCAGTCACATCCGTCAACCTGGTCGAAATTGCTCTTCGCCATTTCCCCGGTTTTTCCATCAAACGATAGCAAAATATCTTACTGCTCTTGTTTTTTCACGCAAGCAACCGAGTCCCTGACGAGTCCCTGACGAGTCCCGGACGAGTGCCGGACGAGTGCCGGACGAGTCCCGGACGAGTGCCGGATTGTTTGATGCAGTATCGGATTTTGTATTAAATTACCGCTTTATCATAAAACAAAACGATTGATATGAACAGGAGATTTTTAGTATTGTGCTCATTGGGCCTTTGTGCGTTAATGACTGTAAATGCACAGGACCGTAAGGGAGGTGACCCTAAACTCAGCGAGTATTACGAACCGGCAGCACCAGTAGTAGCCCCAGGCAAAACGGCCAGTGAACCCCCTGCTGACGCCATTATCTTATTCGATGGTAAAGACGCATCAAAATGGGTAGCGAAAGGTGGAGGCCCCGTTGCCTGGACAGTTGCTGATGGTGCTTTGACCGTAAAGGAAAGAACCGGGGAAATCACAACCAAGGAGAAATTCGGTGACTGCCAGTTGCATATTGAATGGAGAACTCCTGCCGAAGTTAAGGGCGAGGGACAAGGTCGCGGAAACAGCGGTATCTTCCTCATGGGAAAATATGAGTTGCAGGTTTTGGATAACTATAATAACAAAACTTATGTGAACGGCCAGGCCGCAAGTATTTACAAACAATTACCGCCTCTGGTAAACGCCTGCCGTCCGCCGGGAGAATGGCAGACCTATGATGTTATATTCACTGCTCCTACATTCAATCCAAACGGATCAGTAAAAACCCAGGCACGTATCACAGTGATACATAATGGAGTCCTCGTTCAAAACAACATGGCCATACAGGGTGCTACCCAATATATTGGTCTTGCCAGCTACGAAAAACACGAAGCAAAAGAACCAATCAGTCTGCAGGATCACGGAAATCCTGTGAGCTTCCGCAACATCTGGATCAGGAATTTGTAATACAGGTTTCAACATTACAAAAGAGGTATTCATCACCTATGGCGACTGGATGCCTCTTTTGTTTTTAGTGGCCTTACAGGTTCTGTAACATATCCGCGGTCATCTTGGGCAGATCAAAATCATGTTTCCAACCCCAGTCCTGCCGGGCCACCGAGTCATCGATTGACTGCGGCCAGCTGTTGGCGATGGCCTGCCGGTAATCCGGTTTGTAGATCATCTTAAAATCAGGAATATGCTTTTTGATTTCTGCGGCAATCTCGCTGGGTGAAAAGCTCATCGACGAGAGGTTATAGGAGGTTCTGACAGAAATTTTATCGGCCGGTGCCTCCATCAGTTCAATCGTTGCACGAATGGCATCCGGCATATACATCATTGGCAGATAGGTATCCTTTTCAAGGAAACAGGAATACTCTTTTTCTTCAAGCGCTTCATGAAATATCTCTACAGCATAATCGGTGGTTCCACCTCCGGGGGCAGACTTGTAACTGATCAAACCCGGATAACGCAGGCTCCTGACATCTACATTGTACCGCTGATAATAATAATTGCACCAGAACTCACCGGCATATTTACTGATGCCATAAACGGTTGTTGGTTCTATGATGGTTTGCTGGGGACAATTGATTCTTGGTGAAGTGGGGCCGAATACAGCAATGCTGCTTGGCCAGTAAATTTTATGGATCTGTTCCTCACGCGCGATATCGAGCACGTTCAACAAACCCTGCATGTTAAGGTTCCAGGCAAGGTTAGGATTTTTTTCTCCTGTTGCTGAAAGTATCGCTGCCAGCAAATATATCTGGGTGATGTTCTGCCTGATGATCTGCACGTGAAGCATCTCTTTGTTCATCACATCGATGCTGACATAGGGGCCGGTTCCTTTTAATAATTCGTTTTCCTCGCGGAGATCTGAAGCAACAACATTTGCATTGCCATAGATCTTCCTGAGACCAAGGGTCAGTTCCACCCCGATCTGGCCCGAGGCACCAATTACCAGAATCTTTTCTTTTATCATGCCGCAAATATAATGCGTGCCATTAAACAAAACGGCCGTTTGCCGATCGGCAGGTGTAGGCACTAGTTTATCTACATGAGTAGCCACTTTTTTATCTGCATGTGTAGCCGGTTGGGTATCTGCATGAGCAATGGGAAACCATTAAACTTTCGTGAGCACCTTACCTGTTGCGCAGGTTACATTCTTGTTGATCTTCCTATCTTTGAATGATGGAAAAATTTATGACGGACCTTTTCGCGGGCCAGCAATATGATGAAAAGAATTTTTTTCTGATCGCCGGTCCCTGTGTTGTTGAAAGCGAAGAGTTGGTATTAGAAGTGGCGGACAAGGTTTCGGCTATCTGTAAAAACCTGGGTATTCCATATGTCTTTAAGGCTTCCTACCGTAAGGCTAACCGTACAAGTGCAACATCGTTTACCGGTATAGGTGATGAAACTGCGCTCATCCATTTGAAAAAAGTTGCAACGACCTATAATTTGCCGGTTACCTCTGATGTTCATGCCCATGACGAAGCAGAAATGGCGGCAAAATATATTGACATCTTGCAGATCCCCGCGTTTCTCTGTCGCCAGACCGACCTGCTGATCGCCTGCGCTGCAACCGGCAAAATTGTCAATGTAAAAAAGGGCCAGTTTGTAAGCGGGCCTTCCATGAAGTTTGCCGCTGATAAGATCAGGAACATCGGGAACGAAAAAGTGATTCTGACTGAAAGAGGGAACAGTTTCGGCTACCAGGACATGGTGGTCGATTTCCGGAACATCCCCTGGATGCAGCAACACAATGCACCGGTGGTAATGGATTGCACACATAGCCTGCAGCAACCTAACCAAACCTCCGGCGTGACGGGGGGTAACCCCCAGTTGATTGGCACTATTGCCAGCGCGGCCATAGCTGCCGGTGCCGACGGCCTGTTCATCGAGACGCATCCCAATCCGGCCGTCGCCAAAAGTGATGGCGCCAATATGCTTAAACTTGACCTGCTACAGGCGCTGCTTGAAAAGATGGTGAAACTGCGTAAAGTCGTTATATCCTGACCAGGATCCCGGTTCTACACGGGAGGAGCTGATGGAAAAGCTCATTACAGACGATAATTCCCGGAAGGGATTGTTGCAGAAGGAAATGTTATCTGCAGAAAGTAATGCTGGTTGAGGTGGATAATAGTAACAATCGAAAAAGGGACCTATGGACACCAGTCGGCCTTACTGATACCAGAACGGATTTCTCCGGAACGAAAGGATATATCGCTTGATATTCATCCAGAAAGCCAGTATAAAATACACAATCAGTGGCGATCCCATCGTCATGAATGAGATGTAGATGAACCAGGAACGAATCCGCGAAGGTGCGATACCCATATACTTACCTATGGCGGCACAGACCCCGAATAACTGCCATTCGATAAAATATTTCAGACGGTTCATAATTGTAATTTATGAAAAATTAATAAAATCATGCCAAAATACGTTAGAAGATAAGTTCAAAATATGGTAAATTCGCACGACTTTAGAACGACCCGATAGCGAAAAAATTCTATCATTATCAAAAAGTTAGCAAGGAAATTTTCCTAAGCTACAAACACTTTAAAATCCCTATTATGGTATTTGACCTGGATCTAATTAAGAAAGTATATGCTGAAATGCCGGCGAAAATCGAAGCGGCACGAAAGCTTACAGGATCGCCACTTACTTTAGCCGAAAAAATTCTTTATAGCCATCTTTATAATCCCCCGACGGAATCATATGAAAGGGGAAAAAAATATGTTGATTTTGCCCCGGACCGTGTAGCGATGCAGGATGCTACTGCTCAAATGGCACTTTTACAGTTCATGACCTGTGGACGTAGCAAGGTAGCCGTTCCTTCAACGGTACACTGCGATCACCTGATCCAGGCAAAAACGGGCGGAGTGGAAGACCTGGCAACTGCAAAAGACGTGAACCGCGAGGTGTATGACTTTCTTGCTTCTATATCCAATAAATATGGCATCGGATTCTGGAAGCCCGGGGCAGGTATCATTCACCAGGTGGTATTGGAAAACTATGCTTTCCCCGGTGGAATGATGATCGGAACAGATTCCCACACTCCAAACGCCGGCGGACTTGGTATGGTGGCGATCGGTGTTGGCGGTGCAGATGCTGTAGATGTGATGGCCGGCCTTCCCTGGGAACTCAAAATGCCAAAACTGATTGGTGTTAAGCTCAGTGGCAGGTTAAGCGGATGGGCAGCGCCAAAAGATGTGATATTGAAAGTTGCCGGAATCCTGACCGTTAAGGGCGGTACCGGTGCAATCGTTGAATATTTTGGTGAAGGTGCAGACAGTATGAGCGCAACCGGTAAAGCAACCATTTGCAATATGGGCGCTGAGATCGGGGCTACCTGTTCAGTATTTACCTACGACCAGAGAATGGCTGCATACCTGAGAGCCACCGAACGTGCGGAAGTAGCTGACCTGGCCGATGGAATTGCGGAACATCTGAGACCAGATCCGGAAGTTTACCAGGATCCCGCTAAATATTACGACCAACTGATCGAGATCAACCTCGACGAACTTGAACCACATGTTAACGGACCATTTACGCCTGATCTGGCTTGGCCGATCAGCAAGTTTGGTGAAGCCGTTCGTGCCAATAACTGGCCCGAAAAACTGGAAGTTGCCCTGATCGGATCATGTACGAATTCTTCCTATGAAGATATAAGCCGTTCAGCTTCTGTTGCTGAACAGGCTATCAGCAAAAATTTAAAGACAAACGCTGAATTTACGATTACCCCGGGATCGGAACTCGTGAGATATACCATCGAAAAAGACGGCTTCCTCAAAACCTTCGACCAGATCGGTGGTATTGTGCTGGCTAACGCCTGCGGTCCCTGCATTGGTCAGTGGGCAAGGCACATTGATGATCCGAACAGGAAAAACTCTATCATCACTTCCTTCAACAGGAATTTTGCAAAACGTAATGACGGTCTTGCCAGCACCCATGCTTTTGTGGCTTCGCCCGAAATCGTGACAGCATTTGCCATTGCCGGCGATCTCACCTTCAATCCGCTCACAGATACCCTGAAAAACAGGAATGGAGAAGACGTAAAACTGGATGAACCAACGGGTATCGAATTACCTCCGAACGGCTTTTCCGTTGAAGACGCCGGTTACCAGGAGCCAGCAGCTGACGGAAGCAGCGTGCAGGTTGTAGTGAGCCCTGACAGCAGTCGTTTACAATTACTGGAACCCTTTGCTGCCTGGGAAGGTACAGATCTGCTTGGCTTGAAATTACTGATCAAGGCTAAAGGAAAATGTACCACGGATCATATTTCTATGGCTGGTCCGTGGTTGAAGTTCCGCGGCCACCTGGATAATATCAGTAACAACATGCTGATCGGTGCGGTCAATTATTTCAATGATAAGACCGATGCCGTTAAAAATCAACTGACCGGGGAATATACCAGTGTACCTGCTGCTGCACGCTATTATAAGGCACACAATGTGGGAACAGTTGTAGTAGGTGATGAAAACTACGGTGAAGGATCCAGCCGCGAACACGCAGCGATGGAACCAAGACATCTTGGTGTACGAGCCATCATAGTAAGGAGTTTTGCCCGGATCCATGAAACGAACCTGAAAAAACAGGGTATGCTGGCGCTTACCTTTGACAATAAGGATGATTACGATAAGATCCAGGAAAACGATGATATAAATATTATTGGCCTGCAGTCATTTGCTCCCGGTGTACCGTTGAAAATGGTGTTGAATCATGCTGATGGCACCCAGGATACAATCGTGCTGAACCATACTTATAATGATCAGCAGATCGAATGGTTCAAGGCCGGTGGTGCACTGAACGTGATCAGGCAACAGTTTGCGAAGCAGTAATAAGTTTCCGCGCTTTTCTTTTTCAGCGAGCGGATAACCAGTCAACATACAGTGAAAACCCGGACGTTTGTAAGCATTAACTTACAACGCTCCGGGTTTTTTCTTGAGTGGGGGCAGACGCAAATCAAAATATGTTTGGAAGTTGCAGCGTTAGTTCATTATTTTGAGTCAATCACTTATGAACAACCGGACGGCGGCACTAATATTTCTCTTTACCCTGACTGTTTTCCAGGCTTTTAGCCAGTCTACCTGCTCAGCTTTGGGTCAAAACCCGTCAACGGCATTCCCGGTTTGTGGCACCGCTACATTTACTCAGAATACGGTACCAATTTGTGGCAACCGACCCGTACCCGGGATCGGCTGTACGGTGACGCTGACAGACAAAAATCCTTTTTGGTACAAATTCACTTGTTTCGAGGCTGGTAAACTCGGCTTCCAGATAACGCCTAACGACCTGGGAGATGACTACGACTGGCAGATTTTCGATATCACCGGCCGGGATCCGAATGACGTATATACTACGGCCTCACTCATCGTATCAAGTAACTGGTCGGGAGAAAGCGGGGTTACCGGGGCTACCGCTGCCGGCCGGGCCCAACACGTTTGCGAAGGACCGGGTAAGGCCCTGTTCAGCTCCATGCCCGACCTCATCAAGGGCCATGAATACATTATGCTGGTGAGTCACTTCACCAACAGCCAGAGCGGCTACAAGCTTACATTTGGCGGAAGCGGGTCAACGGCAAGTATCACTGACATAAAACCTCCTGCCCTGGAAAATGTCGCAGTAAAATGTGACGGAACGCAACTTACCGTGAAGCTCAACAAAAAAATGAGATGTAACTCCCTGGCGGCAGACGGAACTGATTTCCGCTTGTCAACCACACTCGCCACGGTTCAGTCTGCCAGCTCTGCAACCTGCACCGGTGGATTTGATATGGAAACTATAAATCTTACTTTAAATAATCCCCTGCCGCCGGGCACTTATAAACTAAATGGCAAGATCGGTTCTGATGCCAACAGCATTGTTGACTATTGCGGCAATTCAATAGGCTCAGAGGAAATTTCTTTTACGGTAAATTCGATCCAGCCAACACCTATGGACAGCCTCGTTCCGGTAGCCTGTGCGCCCAACGAGTTAAAGCTGGTTTTTCGTAGTCCGATAAGATGCAATAGTATTGCGGCCAATGGCAGCGACTTCCTTATTAATGGACCCGGGACTATACGAATTGCCAGCGCCTCGGGAACATGTGATGCAGCTGGTTTCACAAAGTCGATAATCATCCGGTTACAATCACCCGTTGTGATTGGCGGCAATTACCAGGTAAGGCTGGCTAACGGCAGCGACCTCAATACACTTATAGATGAATGCGGACAACAGACTCCAGCAGGGTCGTCTGTGGGATTTAGTGTAAAGGACACAGTGTCTGCTGCCTTTAATTACAATGTCCGGCTGGGATGCACTGTTGACACCATAAACTTCACCCATGATGCGCGTAATGGCGTTAACAGCTGGAAATGGATCCTGGATGATGGTAAGTCAAGCGACCTGCAAAGCCCGGATGCTTACTATACAAAATTCGGCGAAAAGCGTATATCCCTGGTAGTTAGTAACGGCTTCTGTTCAGATACTACCAACTCGGCCATAATGCTTGACAATGAACTGACGGCAAAATTTATTCACCCTGAAATTGTATGCCCGAAGGAAACTGCTGTTTTTGTTGACAGCAGCCGGGGAAAGATCATATCATGGAACTGGCAGTTCGGAAATGGCTTTACCAGTAACACGCAGGTCCCTTCTCCGCAGAGTTATGAAGTGCCGGCCCTGACCAGGGAACTGAAATACACCGTATCATTAACAGTCGGCAATGCTGCAGGGTGTTTCCATACCACAACAGCCACACTGAAAGCGGTCAGCTCATGTTATATAGCCGTACCAACTGCGTTTACACCTAACCGTGATGGCGTGAACGATTATCTTTATCCGTTGAATGCGTTCAAGGCTACTGAGCTCGTGTTCAAAGTATTTAACCGGTATGGGCAGGTTGTTTTTGAAACCACCGACTGGAACCAGCGCTGGGATGGTACACTGAACGGGAAAGCGCAGGCTGCAGGGATATTTGTATGGACCCTCAGTTATAAAGAATCTGATACCGGGAAAAAAGTTACATTAAAAGGTAGTTCTGCCCTCGTCAGATAAAACCCCTCCCCTTTTATTTATTAAGGCAATGAACCAATTATTCCCTATGGGCCTGAACCAAAAGCCCTGGCTGAACGTTGTTTAAACCTTAAGATTAATTGCTAACTTTCCACAAAAAATATTCAGCCATGGCGATAAAAAAATGGGTATTGGATCCAGCGCACACGCAGATTCAGTTTAAGGTCAAACACATGATGATTTCAACCGTGACCGGAAGTTTCAGTGAATATGATGGAAACGTGGAAACGGAGGACGAAGATTTCATGAAAGCCAGGGTCACCTTTACCGTCCAGGTAGCGTCCCTCACTACAGGCAATGCCGACCGCGATGCGCATCTGAAAGGCCCGGATTTTTTCGACGTTGCTAATTATCCTACCATAACCTTTAAGGCCACAAAGTATGAGTCAGTTGACGGCGATGGATCATATGAACTGTATGGCGACCTTACCGTAAAAGAAGTAACCAGGAACATTAAACTTGATGTGGAGTTTGGCGGTGTTGTGAAAGATCCGTGGGGAAATACAAAAGCTGGTTTTACCATCAATGGCAAGATCAATCGTAAGGACTTCGGACTTGTCTGGAACGTGGTAACTGAAGCAGGTGGAATTCTTGTTGGTGAGGAAGTAAAAATTGCCTGCGAGGCGCAATTGATCGAACACCGCGACAGCTGACTTTCAGCAACCCCCTGGTTACTTCAACCAGGGTAATGAAAATTCAACCAGATCAACTCACAAAACCCTAGGAAAAAGCTGCGTTTATCAAACGCTCTATCACAAAGTGATATAAACAATATATGCCCAGCACCTGGAGCGCTATTTTAACTATGACGCCAGGGTTGTTTTTTGCATCATACAGTTGGTATCGGACATAAAAAAAATACACAACCATAATTGCTTTTATAACCGATCGGAGTTCCAGCTGCCAACCAAAATCTATCTTGTATGCATCCTGCAGGTATAATAAAGGAAAACTCAGAATAACCAGGGCAAGAAGCTGGCCCATCTGGAAAATGTTCGATACGATCAGTTCGGGCATGATATATTTTTTCTCCCGATAGATAAAGTAATCGGTGATTGCGAACAGTAGCGTCATAATGAAAGCCGGGATAAGAAAATACTGGTGAGCCAGTATAGCATGACTGGATTCGATAGCATGGAGATCTACTACTGTGCTGATAAGTTTTACGTCGGCTGTTGCAAAAAGGAAAACGGCAAAACCTCCCAGGAGAATTACAAACAGAAAAGGATTGAAATGGTCAACCCGTTTACCTTCCATGTATTCCCGAATGGTGTGGCCCGGTCTGACGGTCATTTCCTTGAGGGTATGCAACAACCCATTGTCGGTGTGAAAAAATGCATGCGGCAAATGATGAAGTATCTCATGCCAGTCGACCCGTTCCGTATCGGCCTCCTGGCCGCAGATATTGCAAAACTTACCTTCAAAACGATGGCCGCAATTTTTACAAATAACTGTCTTTTCCATTGTTTGAAGGTTTATGAAACGTTATGCTGCCCCGCCGGATGATCTCACTGAAGGTTGCTTTATCATATAAGAAGTGAATAGTGCTGGTGCCCCACAAACCAGATCGTGTCTTCTAAGTTCAGCCCCCCTGTCTTCTAATAGTGTGCCAGACGCAATACAGATTTCGTCTTTAGGGTTAGTGTGCTGATTACTATGGAAAAGGAAAAATAATAATTTTGATTTGGCCAACGGCTTGAGTTACAGTGATCACCGGATTTCGGAGATTTACGAAATATCGAAACCCTTAGCACACTTATTTCCGCGTTTGAGGTTCCTCGATATAGCCGTCATAAGAGATGGGTTGCCTGTCCCTCGTTTTTACCTGCAGGTTTGCAGTACCCGAACCATGAACCGTAAGAATTAAGATCTCGATATTTGTTACATCTTCCGGTTTGATGTTTATATCCCATCCGTCCTTTTTGCGGTCTTTTACGGCGGTTTCAAATTTGGTTGACGTAAATTTTATCCCCCCATCATTACTACCATAACCCGCCTGGTATGCGCGGCCAAAATATGGCAGGTCGCTGATCAACGAATCATTAGAAAGCAAAAGCGTGTAGCCCGGTGTCAGGTGTCTTCTGCCACCTCTCATTGGCGAAACAAACTGGGCCTGGAAAACAAATCGCTTTGCTTCAACCAGTCCCCTGGTTAACTGCGTCTTTGCAGAATCTTTTTCTTTTTTTGACTTTTGGGCGAAAGCCGCCTGGAGGCAGAAAGCGAGTAGTACCAGTAATATTGCTTTCCTGGAAAGGTCAATAACAGTTCTCATAATTTATTGTTGAAGATAAAAAATGGTTCATTCAATGAATACCAATAAATGCTTCTAAATGCTTGTCCTGGCCACGAGCACGTGCCTGGTAACTTTCCCAATGCAGTTTGCTGTACCTGAATTTAAGAATAATAGTTCGTAGACAGAAACAGAAAACTTTGACAAATATTTTCATGAATTTATACCGGCCCGCGAACAATATTCGAATCAATCATTTATATTGAAATGATGCCGGAGGATATATTATGCCGGCGTATTCTTTAAACCGTATTACATGACCTTCGAGAAAGTCAGATTTTTATTGTTATCCTGTGTTTTGTTCGCAGCAATCACCGCAGCTGCCCAGAAAAAAGATCTGCAGCCCGGTGACTATGGCAAATGGCAAACCCTGAACGCTGCAGATCTTTCGTCTGACGGTGCCTGGGTGGCTTATCGTATAACAGTGGAAATGGACAACGATACGTTATACGTCGTGAACCGCGATTCAAAAAAAATGTATAAGCTTGAGTTTGGATCCGTTTGGGAATTCAGTGGCGATAATCAATGGCTGGCCTATCGCATTGGCATGCCATTCAGGGAGGCAGAGAAACTGCGTGAACAGAATAAACCCGTCGAATATAATAAGATGGGACTGTTGAACCTGAGGACCGGCCAGAAACTCGTGTTCGAAGGCATCCGGAATTTCGGATTTTCCCGGAATGGTAAGTTCCTTGCAATTTCACTGGAAGCGCCGAAGGAAAACAAAGACAAGGGCAGCGTTTTGTTGCTTAGAAACCTGGCCGACAGTTCTACAAGAACTATCGGAAACGTTACGAATTTTTCCTTCAACAAAAAAAGTGAGTTTTTTGCCTACATCGTCGAAACCGGTAACAAGGCGGCAAACAGTGTGGAGCTTTATAATCTTAACACAGCTGTCCTGAAGGTGCTGGCCAGTGATACGATGAGATTTACAAACCTGCAATGGCAGAAAGAAGGAGATGGACTTGCATTTTATAGGGTGTTTAAAGATTCTGCTTACGAAGAGGAAAATGCTTCTGTTTATTTCTATACCAACTTGTCAAAATCTCCCACACTCAGGCAATTCAACCCGGCGAGACGGCCAGGATTTCCAAAGAACAAAAGAATTTACCTGACTTCTGATATCATCATCAGCGATGATCTTGACAGGGTGTTCTTCGGATTGAAGGACTGGACCCGGAAGTCCGCCAGGGAATCAAAAAAAACTACCGACACCCCGAAAACAAAAACTGCTGACAGCGCCAGGTCGGGTAAGGATACGTCTAAAAACAAAACAGCCGATGGATTAGGACCGGCTTTGGCTAAAACGGACAATAAAGACGAAAAGCCAGCGGCGGTAGATATCTGGCACTGGAAGGACCCGGAAATTCAACCGAGGCAAAAAGTTACCTACAGCCGTGACAAAGAAGAAAGCCTTTTAGCCGTGTGGAACGTCCAGGCTGATAAATTTTTCCAGCTGGCCAGCGATAGCACCACTGTTGCTAGCATCAATGGCAGCCGTGATTATGTAGTTACTGCCAACGCTGATAAATACAAACCTGCGTTCAAAGAAAACTTTGCAGATTACTACCTGGTAAACGCCAGAACCGGTCAGCAAAAACAGTTGCTCACAAAATCACAGGCCAGTCTTTATACAGCACCTCAATCATCGCCCGATGGCAAATACCTCTTATTCTTCAAAAACAAAAACTGGTACAGCCATAATATTGCCACCGGCGTTACCACGGACCTGACCTCATCAATTAAATCGGAGTTCTGGAACACGAGAGATGATCATCCGGCGATGAAACCACCATTCGGACAGGGCGGCTGGATAAAAGGCGATAAAGAAGTTTTACTTTATGATGAATATAATATCTGGGCCGTTAAGCCGGATGGCAAGGGAGCCAGGAAATTAACCAATGGGGAGGAACAGAAAATTATTTTCAGGGTTATCCGGGTCGACTTTGAACATCCTTACCTGGATGATTCAAAGCCATTGTATTTTTCTGCATTGGGCGATACCACTAAATACTTTGGGTATTACCGTTATCACAAAGGCAAAGTTTCTCCCCTTGTGTATGAAAATAAAATGATCAACCGCCTGGCCAAAGCAAAGGAAGCGGATGCGTTTGTATATGTAAAGCAGGACTACCACGAGTCGCCTGCATTATATGCAACAAACAATTTTGAGCAGACCGAGAGGATCGCCGGCACTAACCCACAGCAGGCAGGATATCACTGGGGAAAAAGTGAACTGGTCAATTATACAAACACCAAAGGGAAAAAACTTCAGGGGGCGCTTTTTTACCCGGCTAATTACGAACCGGGTAAAAAGTATCCGATGATTGTATACATCTATGAGATCCTTTCGCAAACCGTTCATTTTTACACCAACCCGTCTACAAGGAGCGCATATAATACAACGAATTTTACTACCAGCGGATATTTTGTTTTCAGACCAGACATTGTTTATGACATCAACGATCCCGGCATGAGCGCGGTAAACTGTGTTGTGCCAGCTGTGCAGGAAGTTATCAAAACCGGTATGATAGACACAGCCAAAGTCGGGATCATGGGCCATAGCTGGGGTGCCTACCAGACTTCCTTTATCATTACACAGACGGATATTTTCAAAGCGGCCTGTGCGGGTGCTCCACTTACCGACCTGATCAGTATGTCATTATCAATATACTGGAACTCCGGCACTCCTGATCAGCAAATTTTTGAAACCAGCCAGGGAAGATTCGACGGTCCCTGGTATGAAAGGATGGAAGAACATATGCGGAATTCGCCGATGTTTAATGCCGCAAAAATAAAGGCTCCACTCCTGGTTGCCTTCGGCGATAAGGACGGGGCAGTTGACTGGCACCAGGGAATAGAGATGTATGGCACTATGCGACGAATGGAAAAACCACATATCATGTTAGTATATGCGGACGAAAACCACGGCCTAGCAAAAAAAGAGAACCAGATCGATTATCAGAAAAGACAAAAGGAATTCTTTGATCATTTTCTCCTTAAAAAACCGGCTGAAAAATGGATCACTGAAGGCATAACTTACCAGGAAAAAATGAAAGAAAGGGAAAAATCCGCAGAAGGAAAGAATCCCTAAATTCAAGAAACATGAAAACTTATAATCCCAAAGACTGGTATTCGTTTTTTCGCATAGACAAGGCAGACACCCTTAAGAAATTATACCTGTTAATCGTGTGTGTTTGCGTGTACACCTGGTTCATTTCATACCTGGAACTGGAATACTTGCAGCTTTCCAAAGGCAGTAAGGTTAGTAACCTTACCATCATGCACACCCTGCTAAGTTTTGCCATTTCCATGTTACTGGTTTTCAGAACCAACACGGCCTACGACCGATGGTGGGAAGGACGTAAGTTATGGGGCAGCCTGGTTAACAGCAGCCGCAACATTGCTATAAAACTGGATGCGATACTTGAACCCGGCGATACAGCCAATCGGAAATTCTTTCGGAAAAGTATAGCTATGTACGCTTCAGTGCTTTCCCATCATCTGGCCTCAGAGCAAACAAGACTGGCCCTCGACGAACAGGAACATCCGGAACTCGCTTACCTTGACAATAATAAACATGTACCGAACCAGGTCGCGGGTTACCTGATCGGCAAGATCAATGAATTATACAGGGAGGGGAAAATCAGGGGTGACCAGTTGATCATTCTTAACCACGAAATGGAAACGTTCACGAATGTCTGCGGGGCCTGTGAAAGAATAAAAAACACGCCTATACCTTATTCTTACAGCACCTTCCTGAAACGTTTCATTTTCATATATGTGATGACACTTCCATTCAGCCTGGTCTTCGCATTGGGTTACCTGGCCATTCCGGTTGTCGGCCTGATCTTTTATGTGTTGGCCACCCTTGAGCTGATTGCCGAAGAAATCGAAGATCCTTTTGGAGGAGATTCAAATGATTTACCCACGCAGAAAATCGCAGATAACATCCGGAAACATGTTGGTGAGATCCTGGATGTGAAGTAGTTGCTCAGTAGGAATTTCCTGTTTCATAAATTTCATGGAACAACTCTGCGAGTCGCGGACTGCCCGGCGTTTCAGATGATTGTTGCGTTAGTTGTTGCCGGATATTCTTTATACGAATCCTGAAGACAGGATGAGTACTAAGCAAAGACGATGTTTCCCTGCCATCGGCTTCTTTCGCGAGTAATTCCATTAATTGCAGCATACCTTTGGGGTTCACTCCTGAGCCTTTCATCAGGTTGATCCCATTGTTATCTGCTTCAGTTTCCAGTTCCCGTGAGTATTGCAAACCTTTCAGGTTATCAGCCCGGTCAGCCACATATCCCGCAATTCCTGCGTCGCCACCGAGAATAACCAGCAGGAACATTTTCCTGGCCATACTCCGGAAAATATTTCTGAGACTATGTCTGAGTTCGATATGAGATGCTTCATGTCCCAGCAATGCTGCCAGCTGGCCCGGTGTTTTCATCCCTTCGAGTATACCGTCATAAACAACGATGTTACCCCCGGGAACCGCAAAAGCATTTACCTCATCCGATTGTATCACGGTGATCTTAACGGGATAACTGATATCATAGTTAAGTTCTTTGTAGAACCTGTTTAACACTGCGGTCTTGTGCCGGTCAACTTTGGAATTTGAAATGATGGATCTATACATTTGTTCGCCCAGGTTAATTTCTTTTTCTTTTGAAAAGCGGACCGCGATCCTTTCCCCCAGCCATGGAACAAAAAAGAAGTAAATACATCCCACAATCAATAAAATGATCAGCAGCAGCGCAGCAACCCGGTAACTGGTCTTTCCGGTAGAATAATGCAATTTTTTCCCGGCAAACCTGCGATGCCGGAACTGCCGCTTTATTTCATCAACCAAAACCCGGTCACGCATCACGAGTTTCTCCGTTTTGCCGGATTCATTTGTATAATATAAGGTCGACTGCAATTCGCCTTCCTCGAGTGAAATAATATCTTCTCCGAGCCAGTTCCTGTCTATCAATTGTCCATGCTCATTTCTATAACGCATAGTCAGCGTAACCTGGCTGATGAAAATTTCAGCGTTGTAGAAATGGTTTAATTCATCGTGATAAATAGCCTTGAAAGTACCAGCCATTGTTATATCATCATTTACTGCGAATGTACAATGTCTGTATTACTTAATTCCTCACTACTGTGGTTGGAACAGTTTTTTATACTTTGTTTTAACCAGCAGTTTATCAGCCACACTCAGAGAAAATAACTTCGGCAACCCGCAATAGAATGTGAATCCCTGGTTGAAGGTTCGGCCTTTGCAGTCTTAAAATGATTATACTTGCATTTAATTAAGTTCAAAAGGCTGGTAAGCTTCTGATTTAACAAGCAAACGATCCTACTTTTTGTCAGGGTAATGGTCACGCATCCAAAAACAAGGTCGGGCCGTTGCTAAAATCAGGCAAATAACAGAAGCAATCAATGGCCGACTATCAAGTACATATCACCCGGTTACATTCGGATCATTCCTTTAAAACTTTTGCAAAATCAATCTCGGCAGAGGTAACGCAGGAAAATCTTATTAATATAAATCCTTCGATGGGCAAGGGATTTATCAGGAAAGTTAATCCTGAACCTGGCTTGTCGGTGAGGCTTTGGAACGTGATCTTAAATCAAACCACGCGCCTGTTTAAACATGGTATTCCTGCAACAGAAAATAAGGGATTTAATCTTGTTTATATTCTCACTCCCGCGTATTGCCAGCTCAAAACAATTGGTACGCATACACAATTCAACAACTATGATGCAAGAACAAGTTATTTGCTGGCAGATGATGTAGCTTATGATTTTGAAATCGCAGCTTTTCACCCCGTCCAGGTAATTGACCTCAGCATTTCTTCGGAATGGTTGAAACTTCAGTTTGAAAAACGAATACTTCCTTTCCCGGACTTTTGGGAAAGAACAGTTAAGACAGACGGTCCATTTGTACTTTCGGACATTTGTTCCACAGCGGTTAATCTTGCCATAAATGAGTTGTTTGAAGTAATCATTCATGATGGTACCAGGATCGAAGTTGTGCGATCACTGGTTGTGGTACTGGTATCAGAATTTTTCCGGAAAATGTTTAATCGTCAGCCTGCTGAGGCTTATGCTATCAAAGACGCTCATTTCGAAAAAATTATGGAGGCGGAAAATATTCTTCTCGCGCATCTCCAGAAAAATCTGCCCAGCCTTGAAAAAATTGCCAGGTCCATAGCATTAAGTGAGTCGACCTTTAAAAGACATTTCAAAGCGATATTCGGCAAAAGTGTCTATGAATATTATCTTGAGAAGAAAATGGATCTTGCCAAACAATTAATGCTCGAGAACTCCCTGAGTGTAAACGAAACTGCGGAGAGGCTCGGATATGAAAAGGTCAGCAATTTTATAGAGATCTTCAAAAAACATCATGGGTACTCTCCGGGTGTGCTAAAGAAAAAACGGACCCCTGACCGCCTGGAATAATTTAACGCCAGGGGCTTTTATCTTTTTCAGTATTAGCTTATATTGCAAAACAGATCTGATATCTCCTGAGCTCTCCGGCTAATCATACGGTTAGTAAAATCCAAGACCCCATTTTATGCCGTACAATGAAGCAAAAGCCTGTCATATTTAGATGGAGTTTCAGAACTTTAACCTGGATGGTATTCGGCTTATATGCTTGTATCCTTATAAAAATGATCCTCTTCAAACGGCCACCCTCCTACTATTTTCACCATTTCCTGTATAACTATGACTGGGGGATGATAAAAGCAAATTTCAAAAGAGCCAACCTGGTTCCGTTTACCACTATCCTGCTTTTTATCAAGTCGCGACTTTCCATGAGGGATATAGTCGGAAACCTGCTGGGCAACATCCTGGGTTTTATTCCGTTTGGCATCCTTGTTCCGATGTTGTTTCGCCAGATCGCCTCTTTAAAGCAGGTATTGCTCGCAGCGCTTACCCTTAGTCTAATTTTTGAGATCATTCAACTGATCGCCGTTCTAGGGAGTTTTGATGTTGATGATCTCCTGCTTAATACCATCGGAGCCGCAATAGGTTATTATATCTACTGCATTGACCGCAAAAAAAACACAAAACTTACCGGTTTCGTTCCTTAATTTGTCGCGCAATGCAATCGTTCATTTTATAAATGGTTTAGGCTTATTTCCATGAGATCGTTGTCCCTGTTGATTTTTTCAATGCTTATGCTGGCATTGGTATCGTGCTCTACCCAGAAAACTACTACCACAACTATCTCCAGGACGGAAAAGCGCTCATTACCGTCATTACCCGTTTCCCAGATCAACATACCGGTAAAGCTGAATATGAAGGTCCTCATTCGCCAGATGGACTCATTGATGGCCAAAGAGTTTACCTCTGAAAAATGGCCCGATTATCTGCAGACCAGTTGCGAATTCAGGTATAAATATCGTTTTATCCGCTCACCGGTAAGTTTCACTTGTATAAACAACAGGGTAAGCATTGGCTTCACCGGAAACTACCAGATTGCAGGCAGTAAAGCGGCCTGTGCCTTTGGCAAACAGGTGTCACCCTGGATTTCAGGCAGCTGCGGTTTTGGGTCCGAACCCCTACGAAAAGTAGATGTAAATATCAGCTCGCAGTTATTTATCTTACCCAAATACGAGGTGTCTACAAAAACGACCCTCGATAAACTGGTACCGCGCGACAAATGCACCGTTTCCCTTCTTCAAACGGATATGACCGCCGAGATCATGGACAGCATAAGAGCATCAGTGGAGGCCTATACCGGGAATTTTGACCAGTTTGTCAGCACACTCAACAACAATAGTTTACTTACAGATTGGCGGGCAAAGGGCAACCGGGTTGTACCTGTCAGCAAATACGGTTACCTGAATCTTAACCCCACAATGTTGCGGTTGGGTAAGTTCAATTACACCAGGGACAGCCTGATGTTTTCAGTAGGCTTCAATGGCAATCCTGAATTTTCATCGGATAGTGTGTCTATATCAAACAGGCCTTACCTTCCCCCTTTCAGCAATACCGAAAGCCAGCCCGGTATTTCGGCTTACCTGAATACAGTATACAATTATTCGGCTCTTACTTCGCTGCTTAACGATAGTCTGAAAAACAAACCCTTCGAAGTGGAGGGCCATACTTTCGTGATCAGGGATATTGCGCTTGGTGGCACCGATGAAGGCAAGGTGACGGTTGACCTGAGGTTCGACGGATATAAAAAAGGTACGCTGCACCTGACGGGAACCCCTGTACTGGACAGCGCGAGACAGGTATTGTCCATGCCCGATATTTCGTTTTCAGTAGATTCAAAAGACATGCTGGTGAACATGGCAAAAGGTCTTTTTCGAAAACGAATTCTTAAACAACTCAAGGACCAGTCAGTACTTGACCTGGCGGCCCTCATCCAAAAAAACAAAACCGAGATTGAGAAAAGAATGAACCAGCCGCTGAACGAATGGCTAAGTACGGTTGGTAAATTCAACGAATTCAGGATCGTGGGTCTCCTGTCCAAAAAAGAAACGATACAGATCCAGGTATTTGTAAAAGGTGAGTTAAGTGTGGTTGGCCATGCTCCTGCAGGAAAGTTTGCGTTTTAAGCCGTTTCAAACCATACAGGTTTACTGTTATTCCAATCCCCGTTATAATTGATAAATAGTTCTTCCCCTGCCTTTATGAAGCGGACCGTTTTTATCGTCATGATCTCTTCATCATAATCCATGTCATATTCGCAATTGGATTTATATGAGTGATTATACATGGGTATATAGCCAAGCGCCATACAACATTGCCGCACATCTTCACCCCATTCAAAAATATAATCATGCAAAATCGTCTGGTCAATCAGTTTGCGGTCCTCATCACTCATCACGATCACCGGAGAAATTTCCACCACCGTGCCGGCTTCCAGGTTCTCCGAGGTAAAAACGCCTTTTCCCATTTGGTGGGTAGACGATATGAATAACGCCGGCAATATCATATTACATCCATTTAATAGTATCCCGGTATTTTGCAGGCTGATACAAAAATCCTGAGATTGTATTGTTAACTTTATGCCTCCCGATCTTCATCTTCCCTGTTTTTCAGGAGCTTGAAAGGTAAATATAGAAATTGATAATTTAGGCATGGCATTGGAAACCGAAAAAGAATCACTGCTTGAAGAGTTCCTTGAAGTAATTCAGTATGATGACGTGCTTCGTATCGGTGAATTCCTGAATCAACAGAACATCAGTGATGTTGCTGAGCTGATCTATGAGTATCCTGAGTATGAGGGGAGTATCATCAGTAACATGAGCGTTCACCGCGCAGCAAGCGTCTTCAAGATCCTCGATATTAATACGCAGAAAACAATTATCCAGGAACTGCCTCCCTTCAAGACGGCTGAACTTTTAAATGAACTTCCTGCAGATGACCGGACCTCATTCCTGGAGGAGTTACCCTCTGAGGTAGTTAAGGAACTGATCAAACTCCTGGATCCGGAAGAGCGACGGGTAACACTTTCGTTGCTGGGGTACCCGGAAGGTAGCGTGGGCCGTCTGATGACGCCTGATTATATAGCGGTGCAGGTCGACTGGACGGTACAGGAAGTATTGGATTATATCCGCGAAGTAGGAAAAGAAAGGGAAACGATCGATGTTATATATGTAGTGAATGACAAGGGCGAATTTGTGGACGATATGAGGATACGTGAGATCATCCTGGCCAGCCCGGATAAAAAAGTCGGTGAGATCATTGACAACCGTTCCATCACCCTTAATGTAAACGATGACCAGGAAGTAGCGAACCAGACTTTCAAAATGAACAACCGTGTGGCACTGCCAGTGGTGGATGATAAAAATTTATTGTTGGGTATAGTTACCATTGATGATGTGTTGTGGGTGGCAAACGAGGAATTCAGCGAAGACATGCAGAAGATCGGTGGTACCGAAGCCCTGGATGAACCATATCTTGAAATGCCCATCATGAAGCTCTTCAAGAAAAGAGTTGTGTGGCTGATAGTCCTGTTTGTGGGCGAGATGCTTACTGCTACCGCCATGGGATATTTTGAAGATGAGATAGCAAAGGCAGTAGTGCTTGCACTGTTTGTACCACTGATCATTTCAAGCGGCGGCAATAGCGGATCACAGGCATCAACGCTGATCATCCAGGCAATGGCAGTAGGTGAAATTCATGTGACCGATTGGTGGAGGGTGATGCGAAGAGAAATTGTCAGCGGCCTTTTACTCGGATCCATTTTAGGACTGGTGGGCTTTTTAAGGGTGATTGTCTGGAACCAGATCTTCAACAGTTATGGGGAACATACAGTGATCATCGGCCTTACGGTAGGATTTTCCCTTATCGGTGTTGTGTTATGGGGCACTGTGTCAGGATCAATGCTCCCCATCATTTTGAAAAGGCTTGGTGCCGATCCCGCAACCTCATCCGCGCCGTTTGTTGCGACATTGGTCGATGTAACGGGGTTGATCATTTATTTTTCCATGGCCTATTTTTTCATGCAGGGAATTCTGCTTTAATCTATTCATTTGACTGATCTGTTCATCTATTTAATCTGTTCATTTGTTTAATCTGTCCATTTGTTTAATCTGTTCATTTTTTAAATCTGTTTATTCAATTATTTACTCAATACATCAAACCATTCGATTCCCATCAATTTCAAGTTATCAGCTTAAGAATTATGAGAAAAATTTGTACCAGCCTGCTGCTCATTTTTATTGTAGCCATTTCGCAAAGCCAGGAAACCCTTTCCACACTGACCATCGAAAAGATCATGCGCGATCCCGCCTGGTTAGGATCTTCACCTTCGAATCCTTATTGGAGTGCAGACGGAAAATACCTGTTCTTTAACTGGAATCCGGACAAAGCAACCGATGACTCCTTATATTATGTAACGCTGGATGACCGAAAACCCAGGAAAGCCGGTTATGAACTCATACAGAATAACATTTCACCGCAGGCTATAAAATACAACCTGAAGAAAAACGCGTATGTGTATGCGAAAAACGGGGACATACTGTATACAGATGTAAAATCAGGCAAAACCCGGATTATCACACAGACCGTTGAACCAGAGGCAAACCCACAATTTGGAAGCAACGACACGAGGATAATTTATACCCGCAATCAAAATCTTTTTGCATTCGACCTGGAAGAAGGTACAACTACACAGTTAACGAATTTCGTCAGGGCAGGCGGTGGTGCCGCAGGTACCGCCACGGCGGGAACCACCGGCGGTGGTGGAATCGGGGGAGGCCAGGGACTGCGTGGAGCTGCATCGAGGGGTTCAGCCGTAACGGCCAGCGGTGATCCACAGGAACAGGCGCTTCGGACCGAGCAATTACAGTTGTTCGAGGTGTTGAAACAAAGAAAAGAGAAAAAAGATAAAGCAGACGCCTGGACGAAATCACAGCCAAAACCAAAAACACTCCGGACCATCAGCCTGGACGACCGCAACCTGGTAGGGCTGAACATCAGCCCGGACGGTCGCTTCGTTACATACCGGTTGATGAAGGCACCTGTTGGCGAAAAAAATACTATCATTCCTTCCTTTGTGACTGAAACCGGCTTCACGACGGATATTCCCGGCCGTACGAAAGTCGGGGCACCTCTAGGCAGCCAGGAGTTTTTCGTTTACGATACCAGGAAAGACACCATTCTGCCGGTCAAAACAAATACAATTCCCGGCATCACGGATGCCCCTGATTATGCGAAGGATTACCCCCTCAAAGACACGACGAAACGCCGGTCTCCGCGGGGCGTCACCTTCAACGGTCCTTACTGGTCAGACAATGGTGCTTATGGCATCATGGACATCCGTTCGCAGGACAACAAAGACAGATGGCTGATGCTCCTCGAAGCCGCAACCGGAAAGCTGGTGCCACTTGATCGCCAGCGCGACGAAGCATGGATCGGTGGACCCGGTGTCGGCTTCTCGTTTGGTAATGCCGGCAACATCTGGATCAACGAAAACACTTTTTGGTTCCAGAGTGAATCAACCGGCTATTCGCACCTGTACAAAATGAACGTTGAGACAAAGCAGAAGACCGCGCTGACAAATGGCAGGTTTGAAGTTCAACGCACCATTCTTTCATCGGACCGCAAACATTTTTATCTCACAACCAATGCGGTTCATCCCGGTGAACAGCACCTTTACCGGCTTTCTGTAAACGGTGGTAACCCTGAGCAGATTACCGGTATGACAGGATCCAGCCAGGCGACGGTATCCCCTGATGAAAAAAACATTGCTTTCCTTTATTCTTACAGTAATAAACCCTGGGAACTTTATATTCAGCAAAACAAAGCAGGCGCTAAACCAGAGCAGGTCACCAGCCTCGGACAATCCGCTGAGTTCAGGTCGTATAAATGGCGCGAACCCGAAATAGTGACCTTCACAGCAACTGATGGGGCAACTGTTTACGCCCGCTTATACAAACCTTCTAAACCACATACATCTGCCCCTGCAGTAGTATTTGTACATGGTGCAGGTTATCTTCAGAACGTGCACAAATGGTGGAGCAGCTATTTCAGGGAATACATGTTCCATAATTTTTTAGCCGATAACGGTTATACGGTATTGGATATCGATTATAGGGGCAGTGCCGGATATGGCCGGGATGTAAGAACAGGAATCTACCGCCACATGGGCGGCAAGGATCTTGACGACCATGTGGATGGCGCAAAATTCCTTGTAGACAAACATGGTGTAAATCCTAAACACATCGGCATCTATGGTGGATCGTATGGTGGTTTCATCACCCTGATGGCTATGTTTACAAAACCCGGGGTATTTGAAGCCGGTGGCGCTTTAAGATCAGTGACCGATTGGGCGCATTACAACCATGGCTATACGTCCAATATCCTGAACGAACCGTTCACGGATAGCCTGGCTTATCGCCGCAGTTCGCCGATCTATTTTGCTGAAGGTCTGAAGGGCCACCTCCTGATGTGCCACGGAATGGTAGATGTGAATGTGCATTTCCAGGATATCGTCCGGCTGAGTCAAAGACTTATCGAGCTTAAAAAAGAGAACTGGGAACTCGCCGTTTACCCGGTCGAGGATCACGGTTTTGTTGAGCCAAGCAGTTGGACGGACGAGTATAAGCGGATCTATAAACTGTTTGAAACGAACTTAAAGAAATAGCAGGTGGTTGGGGATTTTGCAAAAGGCACTTGATAATCTGCACTTAGTTGTGTAATCTTGAGTCTCTTTAGCTTGTATAAGAAATATAATATATTTATCATTCCGATATCCTTGTCCGTTTCAACTTGGTTGAAATGTGTTTTTTGTTTTCATCTACCCCTAAATAAAATATCATGTGTGGAATAGTTGCATATATAGGTCATCGTGAAGCATACCCGGTAATTCTGAAAGGATTGAAAAGGCTTGAATACCGGGGTTATGACAGTGCTGGTGTGGCACTACTCAATAGCGGATTAAAGGTCCATAAGAAAAAGGGCAAGGTTGCGGAACTCGAAAACTCGCTGGTCGGCAAAGATGTGCATGCATCTATCGGCATTGGCCATACCAGGTGGGCGACCCATGGTGAACCCAGTGACCGTAACGCGCATCCGCATACATCTGCCAATGGCAAGCTGGCGATGATCCACAACGGGATCATTGAAAACTACGCGCAGTTAAAATCAGAACTCCAGAAAAAAGGATACAGCTTTTCGAGTGATACTGATACAGAGGTGTTGCTGAAATTTATCGAAGACATACATAAACACAACAACGGTTCACTGGAAGAGGCAATTCGCATTGCACTGAAAAGGGTTACCGGCGCGTACGTGATCGTTGTACTTGATGAAGACAACCCGGATACCCTGATAGCCGCACGTAAAGGAAGCCCTCTTGTTATAGGTGTTGGAAAAGGAGAACACTTTCTTGCTTCGGATGCATCTCCTATTATTGAGTATACCAAAGAAGTGGTTTATGTGAATGATTACGAACTTGCCATCATACGGCCAGACGAACTGATTCTGAAAAACCTGGGCAACGAAAAGATCACGCCTTTCATTCAGAAATTGGACATGGAACTGGCGGCTATTGAAAAAGGCGGCTACGAACATTTCATGCTCAAAGAAATTTTTGAACAACCCGATACCATCTTCGACTGCCTGAGGGGAAGACTTGATGAAGTCGGCGCAACAATCACGATGGCAGGCGTTCAGAACAACATAGAACAGTTGAAGAATGCAAGGCGTATAATTATCGTGGCTTGCGGAACCAGCTGGCACGCGGGTCTGCTGGCCGAATATATAATAGAAGAATTATGCCGGATCCCGGTTGAGGTTGAGTATGCTTCTGAGTTCAGGTACCGGAACCCTGTGGTTAACAAAGGGGATGTTATTATTGCCGTGTCGCAAAGCGGTGAAACTGCCGACACCCTTGTTGCGATAGAAAAAGCAAAAGAGCAGGGCGCAACGATTTTTGGAGTTGTGAATGTTGTAGGATCCTCGATAGCTCGGATCTCTCATGCCGGCGCCTATACACACGCAGGTCATGAGATAGGCGTTGCCAGTACCAAGGCCTTTACCGGCCAGGTGGCCGTTCTTACCATGATCGCTTTAAAGATCGCGTACGAAAAAGGGACGATTGATAATACCAGGTTCATGCATCTGCTTAACCAGCTACATGAGATCCCGGAAAAAATCAAGACTACCCTTCTACTTGACGATACCATAAAAAAGCTTGCGGAAAAATATAAAGATGCCAGGGATTTCCTTTACCTCGGCAGGGGATACAATTTCCCGATTGCCCTGGAAGGAGCACTTAAACTTAAAGAGATCTCTTATATACATGCTGAAGGTTACCCCGCTGCAGAAATGAAACATGGACCTATAGCATTGGTGGATGAAACACTGCCTGTTGTTTTTATTGCTACAAAAGATTCTTATCATGAAAAGATTGTAAGCAATATGCAGGAGATTAAAGCCAGGAAAGGGAAAGTGATTGCTGTAATTACGGAAGGTGATGATGTTGTGACCGGACTTGCCGATGATGTGATCATAGTGCCTGAAGCCGATGAACTTGTCGCCCCCATGCTTAGCGTGGTACCACTACAATTGCTTGCTTATTATATTGGAGTTGCAAAAGGACTTGACGTCGATAAGCCAAGGAACCTTGCCAAATCAGTGACAGTGGAATAACCGGTCTCAACCCAATTTCTGCTTATGAATGATATCAAAAGAAGCCCCGTTCAGACTCTGGGCTACAATTTTATATCCCCTGAATTTTTACCAAAGGGAAAGAAAGAATATTATCTGAGGAACCAGCAGAACCACAATGGTATCACTTATCGCCAGTTAACGGCGTTTGAGATTGAGATGCTTGTGAGAAACCGTAACACCTCAGATAACTGGAACTTTATTCTTGTTTCAGATGCATTCAATCCTGAGCTTGTTCAGAACTGCAAATTTTACGGGCTTGTGAGAATAGGCAAACTTGAACCTTATTATCTCGAGTTTCATAATCTCAAAAGGCCGGTGGGACTATACAATTCCACCATCATCAGTTGTGACTTCGGAGACAATGTTGTGGTTGACAATGTGAACTATCTGTCACATTATATCATTGGTAGTGATGTGATGATCGTTAACGTAAGCGAAATTGCAACTACCGACAAAGCGAAGTTTGGTAACGGGATCCTGAAAGATGGAGAAGACGAAAATATAAGGATCTGGTTACAGGTATGTAACGAAAACGGGGGAAGGCAGATCATTCCGTTTGATGGCATGTTGCCGGGGGATGCCTATCTCTGGACGCGGAACCGTGACAATGAACTTCTGCAACAAAAATTTAAGGAGTTCACTCAAAAAACAATGGATAGCCGCCGTGGTTATTATGGCACTATTGGCGACAGAACCGTTATAAAAAACTGCAGGATATTAAAGGATGTTAAGATCGGCACTGATGCCTATATCAAAGGCGCAAATAAAATAAAAAATGTAACCATCAACTCATCGGCTGACGCCAAATCCCAGATTGGTGAAGGTTGCGAATTAGTTAATGGGATTGTTGATTTTGGCTGCCGGATCTTCTATGGGGTAAAGGCCGTTCGCTTTTATATTGCTTCGCATTCACAGCTAAAATATGGAGCCCGGCTTATTAACTCTTACCTCGGGGATAATTCAACCATTTCATGCTGCGAGGTATTGAATTCACTAATATTTCCATCACACGAACAGCATCACAATAATTCTTTTTTATGTGCCGCGCTGGTGGAGGGACAAAGTAATATCGCCGCGGGTGCAACCGTAGGCTCTAATCACAATTCAAGAAGCCCGGATGGTGAAATACAGGCTGCACGTGGTTTCTGGCCGGGATTATGTGTTAGTTTGAAGCACAACTCGAAGTTTGCTTCTTATACTATCCTTGCCAAAGGTGATTACCCTGCTGAACTCAATATCACTATCCCGTTTTCTTTGGTCAGCAATGATGTTACCAACGACGTGCTGGTGGTAATGCCTGGTTACTGGTTCATGTACAATATGTATGCGCTCGCCCGCAACAGCTGGAAGTATGTGGACAGGGATAGCCGCATCAATAAAAAACAATTACTGGAATTTAATTTCCTTGCACCTGACACGATCAATGAGATCCTGCGGTCCCTGGTGTTGTTAGAAAGACTCACCGCTGAAGCCTATTTCAAAAAAATAAACGATAACAAAAAATACAGTCACGAAGAACTTATACGGATCGGAAAGGATCTGCTCAACAGTCATAATGAGATCCTGAATGACCTGGAGATCACGACCACTGAGTTTGAAAATACGGGGCGTCCTACCTTACTCGTCAAGGTACCATCAGCCTACCTGCTATTTAAAGAACTGGTTTCCTACTATGCGGTTCAGCAATTAAATGATTTCGTAGAAAAGGAAAAAATTACCTCTACTGCCAGCCTTCTCGAAAAGTTGCCTGCGAGGGCAAGTCTCACCAACTGGAAAAATATTGGAGGCCAGCTTATACAGGAAGCCGCAGTGGAAAAATTGTTACACCAGATAACAAGTAACCGGGTCAAAGGCTGGGATGATATCCATGCATTTTACCAGGCACATGCAGATGCCTATCAACATGACAAATTAGTTCATGCTATGGCCGCGGTAAAACAGGTAACCGGCACGAACCTGAAAAAAATAAGTGACAGTTGCCTGAAGCTAATGTTCCAGCAAAGTATCACGACCCGCGAGTGGATGGTAAAAGGTATTTATGACTCCAGGGCGAAGGATTATATGAATCCGTTCAGGCAAATGGTTTATGAAAGTAACGCCGAGATGGATGCTGTTGTTGGGAAGCTTGGGGACAATTCATTCATCAATAAGGAAATCGCAGAGTTGAAAAACTACAAAGCCATCATAACCAACAGGCTTAAAAAACTTCATCTCACATAACGTTTGCAGGAAACTTCATCGCACCTTATAGAAAAAATCACCAAAACCCAGTACCGCATACTACGAAGCCTTAATCACTAATCTCACTGCGTTTTGGTGACTTATTTACTGGCAAGCTCTAAACATCATATCACTTACCATACCACAGGTCATTTTTGCTTCATTACTTTTATGACAACCGTGTTACCATTATTATCCCGAAGGTGAACGAAAAGAGTCGTGCCGCTGGCCACCGGTAAATATAACGGCAGCAATGATTTTCCTTGTTTTACTTCTATCTTTCCCTTGTAGATTAAACGCCCGGAAATATCGACAATCACGAGGAAGTAGAGTTCATTTACAGGCACTTGAAAATCTATTTTCAATACGGATGTGGAAAGAAACGCCCTGGCATTTCGCGAATCCAGGGAATTTCTCCAAATCCCCCACCCGGACCCGACCCTGATTATTTTGCTTATGGACTGGCTACTGTCATGTTTAACCATAACCACCCGGTAAAAAAGCGGGATGTTTCGGGGTGACATGTGGGAATCATCTACCACATCTGTATATTGATTAACCCTAGAACCGTTTCTGGCCCGAACCACATCGCGGGTGATGAATGACGAGCCATTCGTGGATTTTTCGACTTTGTAATAGGCTACTGATTCACTGTCTGTGATCCATTCCAATCTTATCATTCGCCCGAAAAAAGCGACGCTGAAACTTTTCCATATAATTGGCAGCGCATTCTCAGTTGTTGTATTGCTCGCGAGTGTATAGAATATGGGCTGCGTGCCTGCCCATGTTTGCATATTACTACTTACGGAACCGTTAGAGCCGGCAGTTCCTGTTGTGGCCGAGTTTCCACCGTCCTGCCAGGACTGACCATCCAGCCAGGCCACGCGTAGGTCACTCAGATCTGTCACGCCTCCGCTGTTTACGTGATCAAATGAAAGCTCCACCCTGGCAGCCGCCCCAGGGCCGGCTCCGGAGATGCTCCAATGCTCAAGTCCTGAAATATGAGCTATGCCGGCTCCAAGGTCAGGGCTAAGCATCCTGGGATCGGAGCGCATATATTCAGCGACAAAATCCCCGGTAGCTTCATGGAGTTTAACCCATCTGCGGGTGGCGTTTTTCCCGACGGGGAATTGAAATGAGGCCTTGACCAGGCCTTTTTTGCTTATTTTGCCGTTCACAAAACAATTATCCGATGCCCCATCAATATCGAGCTGACAGGAGGATTGCAATATAACCAGGTGATCATTGGTACTAAGGATACCGTTTTTCAGTATCAGCTTGTATGGCAACGATAAGTCGTGTGTCAGCCTCGCTCCTGCCAGATTATTGATTTCCAATGAAACTTCGTTCGTTATATTTCCTGCAATACCCAGCTCTTGCAGCTGATTTCCCTTCAATATTATTTCAGGCTGTGATGTTCCGGATTCGGTGGTTATTGCGGCAGCAGACTGGTGAAAATTTCCGCCCAGTTCCATGATGAGCTTTCGTGCCGTGGAGGCAAGATTCAGTATCCCGCCATTATGAAGGAGGTCGCCTCCAATCAGCAATCTCCCTTCCAGGTTGAGGCTGAGGTTCACACCCGGCATGATCAGGCAATGGGATCGTATCGTAAGACCGTTAGTACCTGTGCCGGTATAATTTATCAGGCCAGTGGGTCCCGGGCTCAACCGGAGTTTTCCGAAAACCTGGCCGCTGAGCGAAATGGTGCTTGAGGCGACCGGGATGCTGAACTCAAATTCACCTTGCTCGGTCCCCGGTGCCCTTGACAGGGATCTGACGGTTTCGGCATGGCTCCTGGGAGTACGATGGACATACCTGCCCCCGTTGTTGATACGGATGGAATCCGTTACTTCTATAGTTGAACCAGAAGATGCGCCCGACTCATTGATGAATACGGCACCGGGATCCAGCACCAATCCATATACACTACCCGAACAACTTAATGCAGGACTTTCCAGGTTGGTTGAAGCAATAACGAGGGTAATAATATTTGATCCCGATGGGGTTATGCGAAGAGATCTGATTACAATAGCGCCCGCACCGGATCCAAGGTTGACGGTGTAAGCAGAATTGATTAAGCTGTTATCGAAAACCAGGTCGTCGGAAGGACCCGGCAGCGAGTTAGATGACCAGTTGAGGGGATTTTGCCACAACCCATCATTTGCCTCCCCGTCCCATCGCAATTCTGCGGACCACCCGGGGCACCAGGCAAGCATAAATATTAATGAGTGCAAAGCACTAACAAAAAACTTCACATAAACTCCCGATTTCCCTCGCCACATATTCGCCAGCATTTGAAGCAAGCTAGCATATTGATCCAACCACTCAAGGGGGCAAAGACCGCTTCAACACCGTAAAATTCTTCAATAAACGCCAAAAAAAACCCTCCCGGATAAAGGGAGGGTCTATATATCAGGAAATGATATTGCTTACTTTACTGCAGGGCTATCTGGCTTTACAGCTGAAGTATCAGCTCTCAGGGCTGAAGTATCAGGTGTAATCGTAGTAGTGTCTGGCGCAGCCTGAAGTGTAGAACTTGTATCAGTTGTTGTTTCGTCAGTGTTTGCGCTGTCGGTGCACGATGCCATAATTGATGTAATAGCGATAATTGCGAGAAATTTTTTCATCTGAATATTATTTTGATTAAAGTTTGCGCAAATCTAACAACAAATTTTTACTAAAAGCGTTCCAGAGGCTTTAATTCAAATATTTTGTTAAAAGAGATGCATTTAAATGATGTTTTTGGTCGCCCGATCACATATAATGATTTCGACCAATCTATTTTTTCAAAAACCGTGCCTGTAACTGCCGAATACTGTTTAATCCTTTAAACAAGCCTGCCTTTTATTTCTTCCGGAAAAATAACCGGATCGGGACACCGGTAAAATTGAAATTTTTTCTCAGCTGATTCTCGAGATAGTTTTTATACGACTCCTTTACATCATCGGGAAAATTGCAGAAAAATGCAAACGAAGGAACATTGGTGGGAAGCTGGGTTACATATTTGATCTTCACCGGGTTACCTCTCACTACCGGCGGATGATAGGCCTCAATGGCCTTTAGCATGACGTCGTTTAATTTTGAAGTCTGGACCTTGCGTTTCTTATTTTCATAGACTTCCAGGGCAAGTTCAATGGCTTTGTAAATACGGGTCTTGTCTTTCGCAGAGACAAACAAAATTGGCACATCCGTAAATGGCGCTATTCGTTTTTTAAGTTCCGCTTCATAATCGCGGGCCGTATTTGTCTCTTTTTCCATCAGATCCCACTTATTCACCAACACAACCACACCCTTACCTTTTTTGGCTGCCAGGCCGAAGATGTTGAGATCCTGGGCCGCAATACCCTTTTCGGCATCCAGTACCATCAGGCAGATATCCGCTTCGTCCATTGCCTTTACTGCACGGATCACCGAGTAAAATTCCAGGTCCTCATGCACTTTTGACTTACGCCGTATTCCCGCGGTATCAATCAGGATGAAGTCCTTCTGGAAAAGATTATAGTGTGTGTGGATCGTGTCCCGGGTAGTGCCTGCAATATCACTTACGATGGTCCGCTCCTGGCCAACGAGTGCATTCAGTAGTGAAGACTTGCCAACATTAGGCTGACCCATTATAGCAAACTTTGGTAAAGCATCCAGATCAAGCGTATCTGACGATTGTTCTTCTGTGATCAGGTCGGCCAGGGCATCGAGTAATTCACCCGTACCTGTTCCGCTCATCGAAGAAAGAAAATAGATATGCTCGAAACCCAGTGAATAAAACTCCGACGCTTCCATGAGGCGCTCGTGATTATCCACCTTGTTGACGACCAATAATACCGGTTTAGAGGATTTTCTGAGAATTTCTGCCATGGAGCTATCCATTTCGGTGATACCGGTAGAGGCATCAACCATAAACAGGATTGCATTCGCTTCTTCCACGGCAATGTGAACCTGCTTGCGGATCTCTCTCTCGAAAACATCTTCGCTCCGCGCCACAAATCCGCCGGTGTCAATGATATTGAAATTTTTTCCGTTCCAATCCGCAACTCCATACTGACGATCCCGGGTTACCCCGCTGAAATTGTCCACGATTGCTTTGCGCTGCTCCAGCAAACGGTTAAAAAAAGTACTTTTCCCAACGTTCGGCCTTCCGACCACTGCTACTGTAAAACCCATTCTGTAATTGTTATATGGTGAAATTCAGTTGTACTGGATTCACCGGTATTAAAATGTTGCCTGCGTTACTCTCCCACCATTCTATTGTCCGCCTAACACGGTCCTGTCTTTTGTCGCAGGCGTACTAATTATCGGTATCCATATTCTTTTAGCATGAAATCATTGTCCCGCCATTTCGGCTTTACTTTCACAAAAAGTTCGAGGAAAACCTTTTGCCCCAGGAACTGCTCAATATCTTTCCGCGCTTCGGTTCCCAGCTGCCTGATCATTTTTCCGCCTTCACCAAGTAGAATGCCTTTCTGGGTATCCCGTTGAACAATGATATCTGCCGAAATTTTGATCAGCGTCGATTTTTCCGTAAATTCTTTTACTGCCACTGTTGTATGGTAGGGAATCTCATCCTTGAACAGGTTGAAGATCTTCTCCCTAACCATTTCTCCTACAAAAAACTTTGTGGGAAGATCTGTCATCTCATCTCCTTCAAAAAACGGTTCTCCTACCGGCAGATACTTGAGCATTACCTTCACCAGTTCTGCCTGCTGAACACCGGCAAGCGCGGAAATGGCAATGATCTCTTTGCAGTATTTTTTTTCACTGAAGAACTTTCCCGTTTGTTCGATCTTCTCAGGTTTTGCTTTGTCGATCTTATTGAGCACCACAATCGCCGGTACCTTTAGTTTCAACGCCTCAAATATCGTATTCGCCTCTTCGGGATCTTCGTTCACATCTACGATCAGTAAAGCAAGGTCAGCGTCTTCGAGTGCATTTCTCACCGCATGCATCATCTTCTCATGCAGTTTGTATTTCGGTTCAATGATACCCGGGGTATCAGAAATAATAACCTGGTAGTCGTTGCCGGTAAGTATGCCTTTGATCCGGTGACGGGTTGTCTGGACCTTGGACGAGACAATGGCTAACTTCTCACCAATCATTGCATTGAGAAAAGTGCTTTTGCCTGCATTAGGCTTACCAAAAATGTTTACAAAACCTGACTTCAAAATCTGAATTATTGGTGTAAAGATAATTTAAAGGCCGGTGCCGATAAACTAAATCGATGAACGGGTTTCCACACGCGGAGAAGGCAAGAACGGGATGCTACAAATAAAAAAAGGCTCCTTAGAGCCTTGATTTTGTTGCGAAGGGAGGGATCGAACCTCCGACCTTCGGGTTATGAGCCCGACGAGCTACCGCTGCTCTACTTCGCGATGTGGGTTGCAAATGTATACCGTTTCATCATCGAAACCAAAAATGATTGCATCTTTTAAGATAAAATCCAATCATTTCTGGTTTCTTTAACTTGTTATCCTTTTTTGGAGATACTGCTCGAACCACTGGATTTAATATCCCTGATCACCCCCGTACCTTTATAATATACCCCGCTTGCACCGGAAGCACGCGCACTTAGTTCTTTGTTGACAGTAATCTTTATATCCGATGCACCACTGGCCTCAGCCGTACAAATATCGGTCTCCAGTTCATAGCCTTTAAGATCACTTGCGCCATTGGCATCAACTTTCAATGAAACCACTCTGCCGGTGATGTTGGCATCTGATGCACCATTAAGTTTCAGGTCGAGCGACTTGAAGTCCACGCTTCCCCTGAAATCACTCGCCCCGTTCATCTGAATACGCACATCTCCACCAGTCATTCTTCCCGCGATCACCACATCAGAAGCCCCGGAAGCTTCGAGGTTCACGAGATCCTTCACCGAAACATATGCTTTCAACTTACGGTTTCCCATTTTAAATCCGTCACCGGTATTTTCGTAATAGATCCTTAAAACACCGTCCTGCACAGACGTCTTTATATGATTGCGCCAGGCAACTTTGTCAGCGCTCACCGCAACGGCTTCTTCATCTCCCTGGGATAAATAAAGGTCAATGGCGTTTGATACTTTGATGGAATTGAACCCGGTTAATGGCCTGACCTCAACGTTTGGATCATTTATCTGTTGAGCCTGCGCGGACAAAACAAGCAGAGAAAGCGCTAATATGGACAGTATCTTTTTCATGATGATAAATTATTGCTGTTAGAAAGTTTTGAGAGGGTCGGATGGGCGGCGTTATCAGCTTTTTTTCTGAATACTTCCACCGCTGCCGGTTTTTATGTTCCTGATAACCCCGGTGCCTTTGTACGAGATTGAACCACCACTGCTGGCTTCTGCCGAGAGTTCTTTGTTTACAGTAAGATGTATAAGACCACCGCTGCTGATATCCGCTTCTGCACTATCCGCCGTCAGATTATAGCCATTGAACACGCTGCCACTGCTGCCTTCTACTTTCAACATACCGGCGACTCCGGAGATATCTGCAACTGATCCGCTGCTTTGATCAACAACGATGCGGTTGGATTTTACTTCACCCTTGAAAGATGCTCCGCTTGAAGCATCAATTCCAAGCTCGGGTGAACTCAGGCTACCATCGATTTTTACCGAAGCACCGGAAGTGATATGGATGTCATCAATCTTTATCGCCGAAACATAGGCTTTCAGTCTTTTGTTCCCATCATTTTTTTTCCAGACATTATTATCATAACTGATCTTCAAAACACCGTTTTCTACCACTGTCCTTATGTTTTTACGATGTTCTTCACTGACTGCACTAACCGCCAGCGCTTCCTCATTACCCTGTACCAGCATAAGCTCTATGCCGCTTGACACTTTGATAGCATGGAAGTCTTTTGCAGGTCTCACCTCAGCATTCGCGTCCTTGATAGATGTTTGTGCATGGGCCGAGATCGTCAAAAGAAATCCGAATAACAAAAAACTGATTGATTTCATATGTTTAAAATATTAGGTGGCAATTAATTTTAATGAACCTTCATAAAGTAGCGGCTACGGTCAAAATGTTTCAAAAAAGCCTGATTTTCGATATATATGTGTGTGACGGAAATCAGCACTTAAATGTTACAAGAGAAAAAAAAATTGTTGTTATCTTTGCCGCCGTTCCGCCTTTGGCGAACATTTCTCAGATTCCTCGGGGTGCTTTGCGGTTAAAACCGGCAAGGCTGAGATAATACCCGTAGAACCTGGTCAGGGTAATGCCTGCGCAGGGAAGGTAGCTTTTTAGTATTCACACCTACTTTTCTTTTCCGCAGCATTTCCTTCAAATCAATTTTAGTCCCGTAATACAGATCGCTCCTGCAAATGGATCCTGTAGTACGGGACACCATTTAAACTTAATGGACGATGAAAAAATTGTTTTTGGGGATTTGCTACCTGATGATTTCCCACACTGTGACCTCCCAGCAAATACGCGGGAGAGTAACAGATGCCGCCACCGGCACCGCAGTAGCAGCGGCGACAGTAGAATTGGAAGACGTGTCAACCACGCTCACCAACGATTCGGGTTATTTTTATTTCAGGAACACTGGCCGGAACAACCCTTTGCTACGGGTCAGTAGCCTGGGATACCGCAGTGTTGAACAAAAGATTACCGGTAACGAGCAGGACCTTGTAGTGTCCTTGCAAAGATTCAACCTCATGATGCAGCCTGTCGAGGTCAGGGCCACCCGGGCAGGTGACAAGGCCCCATTCACCAAGACCAATTTGTCTAAAAAAGACATTGAAAAACTGAATTTCGCGCAGGATATCCCCTTTATTCTCAACCAGACGCCGTCTGTCGTTACCAATTCGGACGCAGGAAATGGTGTTGGCTATACCGGGATCCGGATCCGCGGATCGGATGCGACCCGGATCAATATGACGATCAATGGTATCCCTTACAATGATGCCGAATCACAGGGACTGTTTTTTGTTAACCTTCCTGACTTCGCTTCATCCATCAACAACGTGCAGATACAACGCGGGGTTGGAACTTCATCAAACGGAGCCGGTGCATTTGGCGCAACCATGAACTTCAGTACAAATGAGATCAACACGGCGCCTTATGCCGAGATCAATAATAGTGTGGGTTCGTTCAACACATGGAAACATACCGTGAAAGCAGGCAGCGGTATCATCGCTGATCATTTTACGATTGATGCCAGGCTTTCGAAAATCACCAGTGATGGGTTCGTTGACAGGGCAAGCAGTGATCTCAGTTCCTTTTACATATCCGGTGCCTACCTGTCCAAAAAATCATCCCTCAGGCTCAATGTTTTTTCCGGTAAAGAAAAAACCTACCAGGCATGGAACGGGATACCGGAAAGTTACCTCGATTCAAACAGGACCTATAATTCATCCGGCACTGAGAAACCCGGTGTTCCTTATGATAACGAAACAGACAATTATCAGCAGGACCATTACCAGTTACTCTTTAATCACCAGTTTAACCCGATGCTAAGTTTCAACACTGCTTTTTTTCTATCCAACGGTAAAGGCTATTATGAAAACTACCGGGCCGGCGAAGCTTATGAAGATTATGGCCTGCCGGCGGTTATCAACGGCAGCGATACAAGCTACGAGACCGACCTTGTGCGGCAGCTGTGGCTGGACAACAGTTATTACGGACAGGTGCTCTCCTTACAATATAAAAGCGGCCGATCCGAGTTAACCGCAGGCGGCGGCTGGAACCGCTACGATGGTAATCATTTTGGCATAGTACCCTGGGCAGCAGCAGGTTTTCCTGTTCAGCACAAATGGTATGACCTGGATGCCTATAAGACTGACGTTAATGTATATGCGAAGTATCAGTATAATGTAATGCCGGGGTTGCAGCTCTTCGGGGACATCCAGTATCGAAGGGTCCTGTACAATATCGGTGGCTTCCGTAACAACCCCGATCTGTTGGTCAGGAACATTTATGACTTTGTTAATCCAAAGCTTGGGTTATCGTATGCCAAAAACAATTACCAGGTTTATGCTTCCTATGCAATGGGAAATAAAGAACCCAACCGCGATGATTTTGAAGCCAGTCTCTCCCAGCAACCAAATCCTGAACGCATGCACGATTTCGAATTGGGGATAGAAAAAAGAGAAGGACAATACAGCTGGGGAATGGTCCTTTATTATATGCTCTACAAAAATCAACTTGTACAAACCGGTAAGATCAACGATGTAGGCGTACAAACAAGAACAAATATTCCGGATAGTTACAGGATGGGTGTTGAGCTCCAGGGAAAAGCCGCTTTCACAAACTGGTTGAGTATATCGGGGAACCTTACCCTGAGCAGGAACAGGATCAACAATTTCACTGAATATATTGATGACTATGATGCAGGCGGCCAGAAAGTAGTGAATCATGGAGAAACTGATATCTCCTTTTCACCCGCCATAACAGGTTTTGCGGGGGTAACCTTATTACCGGTGCGAAATCTTGAACTGAATTTGTTCAGCAAATATGTGAGTCGTCAGTTCCTTGACAACACTTCAACAAAGTCAAGGAGTATTGATGATTATTTCGTGCAGGATGTCCGCGTTTCCTACAGCCTTCGCCGTTTGCTCGCAAAAGAGATAAATCTGAGCGCACAGGTCTATAACATCTTCAACCGCAAATACGAATCAAACGGCTATACTTTCAGTTATTACTATGATGGTTCCCTGACCACCGAAAACTATTACTACCCGATGGCCGGGACCAACTTCATGATGAGTTTAAATATCAGGTTGTGATCGATTGGCACTGGTAAATATTAAGGCTGCATGAGTAGCCTTCAGAGGAGCGGGTTGGAAATTCTTTCCCGCTCCTAATTCATTCCCTGCCATGCCAGCATTCCGCCAACCAGGTTTTTCGTGTTTTTGAATCCCATAGATTCCAGGATCATGCAAGCCTGCCCGCTCCTTGCCCCACTTCTGCAATAACAAATTACTTCCTCATCCTTCAGGTCATCCAGTTCAGGCACATCCATCGACCGGATTTTTCCAAGCGGGATAAGTTTACCGCCAATATTAAATTCTGCATTTTCCGAAGGTTCACGCACGTCAACCAGGTGAAGCTTATCGCCCGCATCCAATCTTTTCCTGACTTCTTCTACTGTGATATTTTCCATGATTTGATTTTTTATCTGATATACTAAAATAACAAGTTCCAGGGCTGCGGATCATATTAATACATTACGCCGGAAGAATCAACCGGCCTTTCAGGTTTTTTAACGCCAAGAAAAACATCTATTGACTGTCCCTGCCTGATCCGGATAACCCTGTTATCAGCCGTCATCTTTTCCGGGCGTTGAAGATAAACATATGAGTTCGCCGAGTCAACTACATCACGATCAAAAATCGATGCTCCGATAGCGAGCCCGTTTCCTTCGAGTAAGGCCCTGGCCTGCTCATACGTCAATCCAACAAGGTCAGGTACTGCAAATTCATCCTGTCCGAGACCTGAGCCAAGAACCAGGGTAATCTTGCTTCCCATCGAGATCTTGGAACCTGGCTTAATCGAATTGCCATTATATAATTGATCAAGCACCGCATTTTTGGCGAAATCATGCCTGTATATCGTGTCTTCCAGCTGCAGTCCGTATTGTTTAAGTGCCACTTCTGCGCTGCGGAAGGTCATACTCATAAAATTCGGCATGTCGATAACCGGTGGTACGGAACGATTGATGGTAAGATAAACGGTACGGTTCACTTTAACCACTGCATCGGCATCAGGAAACTGCCGGACAACCGAATTCGCCCTGGCAGTGTCAACAAAAACCGAATCCTGGATCTCTACATCAAATCCCCGTTCTTCAAGCAGCTTTGTGGCTTCTGCCAGATCCTTGCCATTGACAGAAGGGATAGTAAGAATTTTCCCGTGTTTAGTGAGCACATCGAGATAGTTGAGAAAAAGGAACAGGACCAGGAAAACAAGCACAAGACTGATCAGAATGTGAACCCATAATGGCTTGCTGCTGATAAATTTAAACACAGGCTGAAAATATTTTATCTGTTTGTAATTAAGATCATGAAAATAATCAGGATTTCCGACTCAACGCATCTTCGATCAGGGCAGAGTAAAAATCCTTGAGTGTCCAGCCTAAAACCTTCACCTGCTGAGGTATGATACTTGCTTCACTTTGCCCCGGTACAGTGTTGATTTCCAACATAAACGGTTCCGATTTTTGCTCGTCATAAATAAAGTCGATCCGCACTACTCCGCGACAGTTAAGTACTTCATAAACTTTTTTAGCGGTGCTCCGGATCTGTTCGGTCATCGCTTCAGGGATCTGTGCCGGCGTGATCTCTTCGCTTTTACCTTCGTACTTGGCCTCGAAATCAAAAAATTCCTTCTGCGTTTTTACTTCAGTAATCGGAAGGACAATGATCTCTTTGGTCGTTTTGAAAACCCCAACGGTAAATTCGCGCCCGCTTATGAATTCTTCAATAAGGATCTGTTCATCTTCCCTGAAAGCTTTTTCCAGCGCCGCGGGGAGATCTTCAGCTTTACTTACTTTACTCATCCCAATACTTGAGCCGCCGCTGTTTGGCTTTACAAAAACAGGTAGTTTCAGTTGTGCCAGGATCACCTCAGGGGTAACCGGTGTATGCTTAAACAGGTGGAGCGATTTTGCCACATTCACACCCGCAAATCCTGCAACGGCTACGGTATATCTTTTATTCATGGTAAGCGCCGAGGTAGCTGCATCGCAGGAAGTATATGGCAGTCCCATCAGGTCGAGGTAACCCTGTAAACGGCCATCCTCCCCTGGTGTTCCATGAATGCCAATCAACACCGCATCAAAACGTATGTGCCTGCCATCTGTTACCAGTGAAAAATCATCTTTATTCACTGCTGTCTTTGTTCCATCAGGCGTTTCGTACCACCATCCCTTTGGAGTAACGTCAATTTTGTAAACATTGTATTTGTCGAGGTCAAGATTCTTTTCGATGGTGACCGCACTTTTGTAAGAGATCACCGATTCAGTTGAGTAACCTCCGGTCACGAAGGCAATGCTTGGCTTTGTGTTAGTCATTTGACAAAAATAACAAAGGTGAAGGAACATTTTCCCTTCACCTTTTTACGACGGGAAATATCACCCGTCAGCTGGAGTAGTTTTTACACTACATTCACTATTGTGAAACCTGAAGTTAAGAATTTTTATATATGAAGCCTTTCTTTTTTTTGCAAAAGCTCCTCTACGGTTTCCACATACATTTCATCCGGAACACAACAGTCTACCGGGCATACGGCAGCACATTGTGGTTCCTCATGGAAACCCTGGCACTCGGTGCATTTGTTAGGCGTAATATAGTAAGTGTCTACGCTCACAGGTGCATGCCGCTGGTCGGCATCCACAACAACACCATCGAGCAACGTAAACTTTCCCTTGATACTTGTTCCGTCTGAAATGGCCCACTCTACCCCGCCTTCATAGATCGCATTGTTCGGACATTCAGGCTCACAGGCGCCGCAGTTTATACATTCGTCTGTAATTTTTATCGCCATGCTTTTTATAAATTTTTAGAATTGATTGCAGTTACTTTGCAACACAAATATAAGGTTTGATGGATTTACAACAACGGTTAAATTTATTGGTGGAGATGGGCGGATATATCTCAGCGGCCCCGGATTCATGGCTCGCTGCGAAAGAAAAAGCTTACCGTGAGAATGGCTGGTTCATACCTGAATTTGTAGATCTGAGTACAAGTAATATCGTCACAGAATTTCTGGATCGTGACAAGCTGGTAAAACTCGCGGCCAGTTATAAGATCCCTGACACACCGAATAAAATCCGCAACGTCGGTATGATCATGGCAGGCAATATTCCGCTGGTTGGATTTCATGACTTCCTGTGTACCTTTTTATCGGGTCATCACCAGACCATTAAAATGTCGTCAAAGGATAAGGTACTCCTTCAGCATCTCGTTGAATGGCTATGGGACAAAGAACCATCCCTTAAGGAAGAGATCCGGTTCGGGGAGATGCTGAAAGGTTGCGATGCGTACATCGCTACGGGGAGCAATAACTCCTCCCGTTATTTTGAATACTATTTTTCCAGGTTCCCGCATATCATCCGTAAAAACCGGACCTCCGCTGCCATACTTTCCGGCAATGAAACGGTGGAAGAACTTGAGGCACTTGCGGACGATGTATACACCTATTTTGGCCTCGGATGCAGGAATGTAACCATCATTTATGTGCCGGAGAATTATGACTTTGTGCCGCTGCTTGAGGCCTTTAAAAAGTATAATTACCTCTTCGACATCCACAAATACAAAAACAATTATGATTACCAGCTCGCCATGCTGATGATCAACCGGGAACATTACATGACAAACGGATCAATCATTCTTCGTAAAAACGCTTCCCTGTTTTCCCCTGTCAGCGTGCTGAATTACGATACCTACCTCGATCCCGGGGTACTGGAAGCAAGCCTGCTGGGCAATGAATCCGTACAATGTATCGTCGGAGGCGGTCAACACTCGTTTGGCAGTTCTCAGAAACCGGGACTGACAGATTTTGCAGACGGAGCCGATACCCTGCAATTTTTGCTGTCGCTCTGAAATTTTGACAAAAGCTATCTTGTTAAGGATTTCCTTTTTTAATGCTCCCGAAAGAAATTTCCTGATTTCGCGAACAATTTTCTTTCAAAAAATTCTTCCCCCCACTGCCATGAAAATCCAAGGTTTTATTGGTGTTTGCCCGGTTTTGTTTTAAATTGTATAGCCAAGTACGAAGACTTTAGTAAATTATATGTTAAACAAAACAGGCGGTACAGCTTGTTACTTAATTGTTGCGTTTATTTACTGTGCGTATAGGCACACAATTTGAAAACAGGTAATATATAAATTCAGAGAGCATATGAAAATGAAACAGGTTTTAGCTGTTGTCTTTCTTAGTGCAGTAACCACTATCGGAACGATGTGGGGGTACAGGCACTTCGTGATGAAAGATCAGTACATATACCAGGGGTCAACTGATTCTGGTAAAGTACCTTCCAACTACGCAAAATTTATGGATGGTTTTGATGCAGGTTCTGCACTGGATTTCACGCCGGCATCTTCGGCTGCTATCCCCGCAACCGTGCATATTAAAACTAAAACCAATCGTACAGCATCGAACAATCTGCCAAGGAAAAATCCTTTCGCTGATTTGTTTGATATGGATATGGGCGATTTCTTCGGTGAGCGCTCACGGTCGCTTCCACAGGCAGCTTCAGGCTCCGGTGCGATAATCAGTGAAGACGGATACATCGTTACCAACAACCACGTTGTGGCGGGTGCGGACGAGATCAATGTAACACTGAGCAATAAAAAGACATTTAAGGCCAAGGTGATCGGTGCTGACCCTGCAAGTGATCTTGCAGTGATAAAGATCGAGGCTAAAAACCTTCCGTTCCTGGTCTATGGCAACTCCGACGAGGTAAAGGTTGGCCAGTGGGTACTTGCTATCGGCTATCCGTTAACGTTGGAGACCACCGTTACCGCCGGTATCATCAGCGCCAAGGGTCGTACGCTTGAAATAAACCGTCGCCAGAGCGATGCTCCTGTTGAAGCGTTTATCCAGACAGATGCTGCAGTGAACCCCGGTAATAGTGGAGGACCACTGGTGACTACTGATGGTAAGCTGATCGGTATCAACTCTGCGATTGCATCGCCAACAGGATCCTATGCAGGTTATTCGTTTACAATCCCGGTTAATATTGTTAAAAAGATTATTGCCGACCTGATGAAATTCGGTACCGTCCAGAGAGCTTACCTGGGTATCGAGTATGCACCGGAAAATATTTCTGAAGAAGAAAAGGAAAAAAATGGCATTGAAAGCGGCGAGGGTGTGTATGTTGTTGGAGTGAGGGATGCAGGTGCGGCTATAGGTGCAGGCATTAAAAAAGGTGATGTTATTACAAAGGTGAATGGATTGCCTGTATTAAATGCTGCTGACATGGTTGGCCAGATCGCCACTTATCGTCCTGGTGATAAGATCAACATCACTTACAGGCGCGATGGAAAAGAAATAACTACACCGGTTACGCTTAAAAATATTTCCGGCACCACTGAAGTTGTAAAAACTTCGGCTATAGATAAACTTGGAGCAAGCTTCAAGGATCTTAGCAAGGAAGCTGCGAAAGAGCTTGGAGTTAACGGTGGTGTCGTTATTGCCGAGATCAAAGGTGGTATCATGAGCAAGGTTCGTGTTCAGGAAGGATATGTGATCCTGAAGGCAAATGGTAAAGAAGTAAAAAGCGTTGCTGAATTTTCCAAAGTAATCGACGGAGCAACCGGTAGCGTTAAGCTGGAAGGTGTATATCCCGGTTACGAAGGAATTCATACAGTTGTAATCAACCTGTAAGCTGACCTGGTGTATAAAGCCCAATAGGTTTACAGCGTTTAGTTTCCATGTTGATGAGATAAGAAACGATCATCATTAGACAAGGTTAAATAAACAAATCCTAAGAGAGATATAATACAAAAGCCTGAGCGATGGTTATTCGCTCAGGCTTTTTTTATTTCCTGAGCGACGATCAATTCACGCTTAGGCTTTTTATCTGTTAACGATAATCAATTCACGCTTAGGCTTTTTATCTGTTAACGATAATCAATTCACGCTTAGGCTTTATATTTCTTAGCGATGATTATTCGCTTGGGCTTTTGTCTTTGGAATTTGTGCAACCCAAAAACCCTTATCTTATTTTAGTTCCTTTCTCAAAATAATGGCGTCCCAGGGTTTCGCATCGATCACAGCAGTATTACCAAAGTCCAGCACACGATTATCCAGGACACTTTTATAGAGTCCAGTCATCGCACCGGCGGAGACATCAACCTGAAGCTGTTCGTTGGAGAAGTTAAGACATACAACAACTTCATCGTCCGGTTCTCCCGACCGGTAACACAACACTTTGCGGTCCTGTGCAGTGACGATGCGCGTAGGAGACTGCGAAGGATATTGCCGGAAGACGGGATGTTCATTCCTGAAATTATTCAGGGTCTTATAGAAATCATGCAGCGAGAAAGTGCCTGACCATTCGATATGATCTTTTTCGAAAAATTTGAGTCGCCTCAGGTTTGGCATTTCCTGGCCGCTGTAGACCATCGGGATGCCGCTCCAGGTATAACAAAACACCGCGAGGGGGAGTGCGGCTTCCCCGTATTTTTCATACTCCGAACCATTCCAGCTGTTCTCGTCGTGATTGCTGGTAAAAAATAAGTGCCTGGAGCCAATGGGGTAACGCTTTTCATAATCAGCTAATACCCCCATTACCTCATCCAGCTGGATCTGCCCTTTGAAATACTTTTCCGTGCTGTGCATCCAGTTCCAGGCATAACCTGCATCGAAAACTTCGAAATAATTTGGATCATCGGATTCGGCCAGCCAAAACAATGGTTTTGGCGCATCGAGCTCAAGGCGCGCGTTTCTCCAGAAATCAAGCGGAACAAGGTGAGCCATATCACACCGGAACCCATCAATATTACAGGTATCTACCCAAAACTTCATGGCTTTGACCATTTCCCGGCGAAGCTTGTGGTCATAATAGTTAAGGTCAATTACGTCCACCCAGCCATGGCTGTCATAAAAGCTGCCTTCCTTATTTCTTTTGTAGAAGCCGGGATTTGTCCTGGTCCATACATGATCCCAACCGGTGTGATTGGCAACCCAGTCTATAATTACTTTGAAACCCAACTTATGCGCTTCAGCAACCAGGGTTTTGAAATCTTCTACGGTTCCGAATTCGGGATTTGTATCAGTGTAATCTGAGCAGGCGTAATAACTTCCAAGTATTCCGAGCCTCTTTTCGCGGCTGATAGGCGTCACGGGCATAAACCACAAAATCTCCACACCCATATCCCTCAGCCTCGGCAAATGGGTGGCAAAGGCAGCGAATGTCCCTTCCGTGGTGTACTGCCGGAGATTGACCTCGTAGATATTTGTGGCCAGGCTCCATGGTACGGCTTTAAACTGTCTGTCTGTCATAGTATTATTGAGATTGGCGCAAAATTAATGATAGATGCCCGGATTGAGCCATAACCCCGAAGTTTTGTATATTAATTGTTAACTAATCCGACCATCGTGGCATCGTGCTTAACCGGTTAAAGGCTTTCGATCAGGTTTCGTAACTTTGCCCACATCGTCATGAAAACATTCAATGTTCCCACTGCTTACCGGAGTCCGCTTATCACTGCCATCAAAAACAGGCGTAAGCAGAACGATAAAATGAAGAAAGACTTCTCTCCCACTTTCCTTGATTTAGGCCCCCTGCACATTTATGTAGCCAGGCATTTTGGGTTCTGTTATGGTGTGGAAAACGCTATTGATATTTCTTTCCGGACCATCGCCGAAAATCCCGGAAAAAAAATTTACCTGCTGAGTGAAATGATTCACAATCCACAGGTTAATGCGGACCTGAAAAATCAGGGAGTTGAATTTCTCCAGGATACATATGGAAAGCAGCTTGTGCCGTTCAGCAGTTTATCACCCGATGATATCGTGATCATCCCGGCCTTCGGGACCACACTGGCGATCGAAAAAGAACTGAACGGACTGGGCATACCAACTGAAAAATATAATACCACCTGCCCATTCGTTGAAAAGGTTTGGAACAGGGGCGACCAGATTGCGGCCAAAGGATACAGCCTTGTAATTCATGGCAAGCCCAAACACGAAGAAACCCGGGCTACATTTTCACATGCTTCCGCTACAGCCCCATCCGTGGTTGTTACAGATATGGCAGAAACGGTTGCCCTTGCCCGTTATATTACCGGTGAGGCAGATGTATTAGGATTTTACCAGGAGTTTGCGGGCCGTTACAGTGAAGGTTTCGACGCGTCCCGGGATCTGCAGCGGATAGGCGTAATCAACCAGACCACCCAGCTGGCAACGGATACACAGGCTATAGCCGATTACCTCAAACAGGTTATTCAACAACATTTTCAGTTGTCTGATACAAATATTGCAGAACGATTTGCAGATACCAGGGATACACTTTGTTATGCAACAAACGATAACCAGACCGCAGTGACGGGGCTGTTAGAACAGCCTGCTGATCTTGCGATCGTAGTTGGTGGTTACAACTCCTCAAATACCACCCACCTGGTAGAACTTTGCGAAGAGAAGCTTCCCGTTTATTTTATTAACTCGGAGGAAAATTTGATCTCAGGCAGTGACATCCTGCATTACGACTATCATAATAAACAGGAGTTGCTTAGCCATTCGTTTTTACCGCAACAGGTCCCTGCGAAGATCCTTATTACCAGCGGCGCTTCATGCCCAGACGCAGTAGTCGAAAAGATCATACGGAAACTTGCCGGCTTTTATGGCGTTGAATCAAAGGTTGATGAGCTCGCCGCCGCTTTCCAGGGTTAGGATCAATACCTGATCAACACCCCCGCCTGAATTCTTAAATTATTTAACAAATAGCTATTAAACCCGGGCACCGCTGCAGGGTCTGACTTGTGATCCCATCATCGTATGATCCGGTTCAATAGAGACTTTGAGTAGATTGTACGATGATTCAAAAACCGAGGGGTCGTGTTAAATCTTAAGTCAACTTAAATTTCAGCTATGCGACGTTTATTAATGTTAATGATTTTATCATGTGCTTTTGCTTCTTCCGGATTTGCCCAGCAACGTGACACCCTTCGTATTCAAAAGGACAGGCACCACGATCGACCCATACAAAAACTCGATCTTTCTGATGAACAGGCACGTCAGCTTAAACGCATCAACCAACAAACAAAAGCAAAAGCGGATTCATTAAAAAATGATACTGCCATAGATGCGGGCATGCGTCGGGAACTGCAAAAACAACTCATCGCCAACCGCAAAAAGCTCATCATGGAAACACTTACACCGGAACAACAAAAACAATACAATGAAGTGGTGAAAGAAAACATGAAGGCGAGACGAAAACACAAAAAGATTTCAACCGTATCAGACGTGGAACGTGACTGAAAATATTAAACGTGCAAGGCAAATCATTTGCCTGGACAAAGAACTGCACCCAAAAAACAATAATGAACAGGATTTTATTCGTTTTCGTTTTGATGTCTGCGTTGGGATTTATTGCCTGCACTGGTTCAGGGAACACAAAAATCAATACTCCTACGGCTACATTAACAAACACCTACTGGAAGCTAACAAGGGCGAATGATCGCCCGGTAACAACGCCTGAAAATTCGCGCGAGGTGCATATAAAATTCAGGAATGATGGTAACCGGTTACAGGGCTTTGCCGGTTGCAACGGGCTTGGAGGGAGTTATGTGTTATCGGGTAAAAATGGGATCAGGATCAGCGCTATCACGACGAAGATGTACTGTGACCGTATGGAAACCGAAAACTTTCTCACCGATGCGATCACAAAGGCCGACAATTACCGGGTAACAGGCGAAAGACTTTCCCTGTACCAGGGTAAAAAACTACTCGCAACATTTGATTCAGTGTACTTCTGACGAAAGAAAACTTCCGACAAAAGAAAATTCTGACAAAAGAAAAGTTCTGATTAAAAAAAACTTCTGACGAAAGAAAGCTGCTGACTAAAGAAACTGCTGACTAAAGAAAACTTCTTACAATAGAAAACTCCTGAAAAAGGAACGGCTATCCAAATGGATAGCCGCCTGTATCTGCAGTTAGTACTGATCTATTAAACCATCTTGAACGTGTCAAGGAATTTGGTGTTGAAATTGCCGGAAATGAAATCTTCGTTTTTCATCAGTTGCTGGTGAAAAGGAATAGTCGTTTTCACACCTTCTATTACATACTCACTCAGCGCACGACTCATCGTATTAATAGCTTCATTACGAGTACGCGCAACCGCAATTATTTTAGCTATCATGGAATCGTAATAAGGAGGTATCACATAGCCTGCATAAACATGTGAGTCTATCCTGATACCGTGTCCACCCGGTTGATGCAGGGTGGTAATTTTTCCCGGGCTTGGCCTGAAATCATTGTACGGATCCTCAGCGTTAATACGACACTCGATGGCGTACATCTGTGGTTCGTAGTTCAGACCACTGATTGCTTCCCCGGATGCGATCTTTATTTGTTCCTTGATCAGGTCAAAATTGGTCACTTCTTCGGTCACACAGTGCTCCACCTGGATCCTTGTGTTCATTTCCATGAAGTAAAAGTTACGGTGTTTATCGACCAGGAACTCGATGGTACCAACACTTTCATAACCGATGGCCGAGGCTGCTTTGATGGCCGCGTCACCCATTCTCTGGCGCAATTCAGAAGTCATAAACGGTGAAGGAGATTCTTCAACAAGCTTCTGATGACGACGCTGGATAGAGCAATCCCTTTCACTTAAGTGGCAGATCTTGCCATACCGGTCACCTGCGATCTGTATTTCAATGTGTCGTGGCTCTTCCACGAACTTTTCCATATAAATGCCATCGTTTTTAAAAGAAGCAGCGGCCTCTGTTTTTGCGGCATTATATGCGCGTTCCATTTCATCTTCTTCCCAAACCACCCGCATGCCCTTTCCACCACCACCGGCAGTTGCCTTCAGTATGATCGGGTAGCCCACATCTTTGGCCAGTGATTTGGCTTCTTCCAGGCTCGCCAGCAGGCTTTCACCACCTGGCACCACCGGAACGCCGGCTTTGATCATGGTTTCTTTGGCGGTCATCTTATCTCCCATGGAACGGATCTGTTCCGGCGTGGGGCCGATAAATTTGATATTATGTTCTCCGCAGATCTCCGCGAACCTTGCATTTTCAGCAAGGAATCCGTATCCGGGGTGTATGCCGTCTGCATTTGTTATTTCTGCAGCAGCCATTATATGTGGAATATTCAGGTAAGAATCGCTGCTTGCCGGTTTCCCGATACAAACGGCTTCATCCGCGAACTTTACGTGTAAACTGTCTTTATCAGCTGTTGAATAGACTGCGACGGTTTTAATGCCCATCTCGCGACAGGTGCGAATAACCCGGAGAGCGATTTCTCCCCTGTTGGCAATCATTATCTTTTTAAACATCTTGATATTTTGAGTGAGCTAACGGCGGGGCGTATAGCGATTATGGTTCAACGAGGAACAATGGCTGATCGTATTCTACAGGAGAAGCGTCTTCTACCAGCACTTTTACGATCCTGCCCTTTACTTCACTTTCTATTTCGTTGAACAGCTTCATCGCTTCTATAATGCAGACGACTTTGCCGGGGGTAACATCATCTCCAACCTGAACAAACTGTGGTTTGCCCGGAGAGGCGCTACGGTAGAAAGTACCGATCATGGGACTTTTAATAGTAATCAGGTTGTCTGCTGTTGCCTCGGTTTTGGGTTTGTCAGAGAGTGCCGGGGCTAAGGGCGCCTGGCCACCCTGGGGCTGAGGCTGTGGCTGGGGTGCATATGAAACTGGCATTTGAGAGCCGCCGGAAATGTAGTTCTGTACGGGCTCTTCTTTTTGTTTGATGATCACTTTGAAACCTTTCTCCTCTATAGTCACTTCACCAATATTAGATTTGTTAATCATCTTGATCAACTCCTGAATTTGTTTGAAATCCATCATTTAAAGTTTTTAGTGTCAATTACATTGGTGAAACAAGGACTAAGATAAGAAAAAGTTTGTTCCACGATTTTTATTGAACAATAAGCTTAAACTTTGTTTTTGTCTGTTGTACATGAAGTTAACAGGTTTATCGCCTCTTATGATTCAACAAACTCTTATTACACGTTGCAAAACAAGTTCCGGGCAAATTATTTCACACGCTCTACATAGTCGCCGGTCTTGGTATTCACCCTGATCAGCTCTCCTTCGTTTACGAATAACGGGACGTTAACCGTTGCGCCGGTTTCTACAGTCGCTGGTTTCAGCGTACGGGTAGCTGTGTCTCCTTTCATTCCGGGTTCGGAATAGGTTACCATCAAAACGATTTTATCGGGAAGCTCGACACTCATCGGGAGATCTGTGTCAGTATTGATTGCAACAGTCACTTCCTGGCCCTCTTTCAAAAACTGGGGAGCATCAACCATCGCCTCGTTCAGGGAAATCTGTTCGAAGGTCTCGTTGTCCATAAAAGTGTAGCCACTCTCATCTTTATATAAGAACTGGTATGTTTTCTTTTCAACGCGGATCGGGAAGATGGTATCACCGCTGTTCCAGGTATGTTCTATGGTACGGCCATTATCAACACCCTTTAATTTTGCCCACACTTTCGCTGCTGCCCTGGCTGTTTTATTCTGACCGAATTCTACCACGGAGTATAAACTGTTATCTAATTTGATAATCAGCCCCCGGCTCATATCTGCTGTAGTTGCCATAAATCGTTGCGGTTTGAGTATTTAGATGAAATATTTTCAGGCCGGCAAAGCTAGTGAAAGAATTTCATTTCAGTTCGCTTTTTCATAAGCAGCCTTTAGCCACTTAATTACCTCGTTATCAACATCCTTTTCGGAATTGAGCGTGATCTTGTGAGAACACATAGCGTTAGGTGTGGTGATTGCCTCAAGGCGCCCCGATGGCGGCTGGTCGCGGAGAATGATCCCCACTTCATAACGGGTTTTGCTTGCAGGTTGTAGTAACGCGAATTGCTTTTTGCGCCTCAGGCTTACATATGCTTTTTTGGGAGCTACTTCAATATCGGTCCCAAACTTAAGGACCTCCGCTAGCAGGCGGTCATATAGTGGGCGGAAATGTTCCTTGCCCTGGTATTGTTGTTCAATGAGGTCGCCGGTATCGTCCTGCGGCTTTAGGGCTGCCGCGGTTTTCAAAGCCACCAGGTTGGCAAAGCCATGAGAAAACGAGTATCGCTCTTTCAAAAATTTTACGATCTGGCCATGTTTCTCAAATTTCTCCACGCTCACAAGGGCGATCCATTGTTCCAGGCTTTTCCCGGTATTTTTCCGGAGATTTTCAATCATGGTGATTTCGCCTTTATCCATAAAATAGATTTAAAGGCTCAAAAGATAACAATTTCCCGGATCAATTAACCAGTTGAGAAGATAAAAAGCACCTTGCCGATCTAATGGTTGCGGCCAGTGCCGGATTTGCGGGGAATTGAATCAGTAACCTTTACCCCTGCAGGTTTTTGGTCAACCTGCAGCACCACTTTTGTCGTGATGCTTATAGCACCGTTCACGGCATCCGGACCATATAAGGCAACAGCTTGTGCATCTTTGAGGATGGTCATGCTCTGAATGCTGTTTGGATCAAGGTTCTTAAGATCTGTTCCTGCCGGTTGCCTTACACCATCAATTAAAATCACTACATCAGGATTGGTTACCTTTCCCCTTACCCTGATCACACCAGGGGCTTTAGTTTTATCAAGGCTGGCGTCAATAGGATCATTGATCAGTTGCAAATGACGGCTGTCATCGGTAAACACGGAATCCCTGCTGGAAAAATGGAGTTGTTTTTTATCAAAGTATACTGAGTCAGCTTCAATAGTGATGGAATCCCTTACAAAGTGCAACCCTATCTGTTTTTTATCGGTCACTGATATCTCCATTTTTTCGCCGCTGTTGGAATCGGCACGATAGTTTGGTTTTGTATAGATCCTGACCACCCCGTTTTTTCCTTTCTCGCCATATTGTAATGCATGTTCATTTTTCAACACTTCAACCCGGGCAATACTGTTTGGGTCGAGCCCCCGCACACAGTCACCATCCTTTATCACTTCATCCACGATAAAAAGTGGCCGGTTCTTCCCTTTGGTGGAAAAAAGGCTTTCATCCTTCCAGTGTGTGGAAGTATCGCCGGATCTGATATTTATTGCTTCCTGTTTGCTCTTTGCCGGAATCGTATCAGTTCCCTGCAGGTAGTAATCAACAGATGTAAGTGCATTAGCTTTATCCGGGTCATTGCCTGGTTGAGGACCGTTCAGCATTGTCCCGATATCCTCGCGGAAAGATAAAAGCAGCACTGCCAGGAGTGGCAGCACAAAAAGAAATTTCACCAGGTGGAATTTTGCACTGTTCATCTTGTTCATCATTGTTATTCTTTTTCGAAGAAATGAGAAATTAAATTGATTGGTTATCCGGAAAGATGCGCCACCGGCCACCTTTAACAACAGGTATTGATATTCTTTTTTATCCAGGCCGTTTTTAAGTACCTGTTGATCCGCAATAAATTCGAGGTTCTGACAAATAACTTTTTTGATCAGCCATGCAAAGGGATTATACCAGTTGAGGATACATAATACTTCTGCCCAGATCATGTCTGCAGTATGTTTTTGCCTCACATGTATAAACTCATGTTGTATGATCTCCTGTATCTCAAGCTCTCCGTGTTGGTCACGATTTATAAAAATGGAATTACCAAATGAAAAAGGCACTATGTTTTTATCCACCTGGAAGATCCTGACCGGATCCGCGGCTAATAATGTCGACGACTCACGCAGTTTATAATAAGAAAGAAACTGTGCAGACAACCTGATCAGCATAACCAGCATACCTGCCAGGATACCGCCCAATATCCAGTTCCACCGGTTATTGATATTGAACCAGCTTTGATTTTGTAATGCAGCCGGATCAATGACCGGTATTAAATTGATAACAACTGCCTGTTCAGGACCCATAGCATTCAGCACCGGGTTGATATCGATAAACGGAATCACAAAAGCAATCAATGAGTAGCCCACAAGATACCAGCGGTTCCAGGTATAAAAGGTTAGAGGCCTCAATATGAAACGGTAAAAAAGATAAACTACCGCTAAACTGACCGACAGCTTTATGAGATACTCAATAATAAAAGGCATGGCTAAAATTTGATAAGATTATTTTTTTCCTTCAATCATCTCCACTATTTCCTTAAGCTCTTTCGGACTCAGTTTTTTCTGTTCAACAAAAAAGTTAACAAGGTCCTTATACGAGTTTGCAAAATAATTTTTGACTATCCCGCTCATATAATCTTTCTTATACTCCTCCTCATCAACTGCCGGTTTATAGAGATAGGTATTTCCAACCAGCCTGCTTTTCAGAAACCCTTTTTTTTCCAGGTTCTTTATTGTTGAGGCAAGTGTGGTGTACGGCGGTCTTGGCTCGGGCATTTCCTCGAGAAAAGATTTCACATTGGCTTCTCCAACCTTATAAATAATGACCATCGCCTGTTCCTCATGCGGGCTTAACTTTTCCATCACTACGAAGTTTTCGTAAATCTACGGCAAGTTCGTAGAAGCGCCAAATAATTATTTCAGTATTGGGCAAATTGATAACTCAAATAATTATTTCAGTTGTGAGCAGATTCATTAATTATTTTAGCGGAAAAATAAGGCTATGAGAAAGTGGACCTGCTTCCTGTTACTCAGTTTATATGTACTAACCGCGCTCGGGCAAACGGAAAAAGATCCCCCTTTCAAACGATTTCCAACGGTGCCGGCTTTCAGTCTGCTGAAAATTGACAGCACTACTATTACAAAGGAGAACCTCGTTTCTAATAAACCAACCATGTTCATGTATTTCAATCCGGGCTGCGAACACTGTCAGCACCAGATGGAAGATATGATCACTCACAAAGAGGCGCTCAAAGACATCCAGATCGTGATGGCAACATACGCCCCTTTGCCGGAACTGGCAGATTTCATCACAAAGTATAAGGTTGCCGAGTTTCCGAATATCCAGGCAGGCAGGGACACCAAATACATGATGCAGCCATTTTTCAAGATTGGGGGATTACCCTACCAGGCCCTTTACGATGCTGAAGGAAAACTTATTACCACCTATGAAGGCAATGTAAAAATAGATACTCTGCTCAGCTCATTCAAAAAGAAAGATTAAGGGCGGAAATTTTTGGTACCACCCACCCCTTACCTTTGCTGCGCTAAATATTGATCATTTATAAATTGTAGTCAATGAAAGTTACTGTTGTAGGCGCCGGGGCCGTAGGTGCTACCTGTGCTGATAATATCGCACGTCAAGAACTGGCTGAAGAACTGGTTTTACTGGACATCAAAGAAGGCCTGGCAGAAGGTAAAGCACAAGACATGATGCAAACTGCTGCACTGCTTGGCTTTGACACCCGTATTACCGGTGTTACCAATGATTATTCAAAGTCTGCGGGTAGTGATGTGGTGGTAATTACCTCCGGTTTACCGAGGAAACCAGGGATGACGCGTGAAGAATTGATCGGCACGAACGCTAATATTGTAAAAGGCGTTTCAGAAAACCTGCTGAAACATTCTCCTGATGCAATCATTATAGTAGTCAGTAATCCTATGGATACGATGACTTACCTGGCGCTTAAATCTACAGGACTTCCAAAAAATAAGATCATCGGAATGGGTGGGGCGCTGGACAGTGCAAGGTTCAAATACCAGCTGAGCCAACATCTTAAATGCAGCCCGGGCGACCTCAATGCACTCGTGGTTGGCGGACATGGCGATACAACAATGATACCGCTCATCCGCCATGCAACCTGGAACAGTATCCCGGTAACTTCATTGTTAAGTGCCGATCAACAAAAACAAATTGTAGCTGACACAATGGTTGGCGGCGCAACACTTACAAAACTGATCGGCACTTCTGCCTGGTACGCTCCGGGTGCTGCGGTTGCGGCGCTGGTCGAAAGCATTGTTCGTGATGAGAAAAAATTGTTCACATGCAGTGTCTCCCTGGATGGTGAGTATGGACAGAAAGACATTTGCCTTGGGGTTCCGGTGGTTATCGGGAAAAGCGGATGGGAAAAAATCGTTGATTTCGACTTCAATGAAGAAGAAAAATCATTATTTGCCAAAAGTGCTGATGCCGTAAGAGCTATGAATGATGTGCTTTCCGCCAATTGATTGATAACTGTCAAAATACATATACAGGCGCCATCCGGCGCCTGTTTTTTTTGGCCCCGTTCCCAGGGCCCGGGCATTCAATTTGTATAGATGTGATGAACCCCGATAAGCCGTTTCTCACCAAAATTCATCTTTATGAAAGAGAACATATACATAACCGGTAATTCGCATAACAGCCCTCTGGTAAGCGTCCTGTTTGTTACGGGTTCGTTACTCATCTCCCTGGTTTCATCTGCACAGCAGCCCGGAGCATTTAACACCCGCAACATTAACACCCACAATAACAATAATGGCCGTCTCAATACCAGCGGAAACACGCAAAAAACCTTGAAAACGCTCAGCGTTCTGCCGGGTGTAACTCCATACGAGAACACCTCCGGGACAAGGTACAATGAAGGCGCGAATGCGCCCCGCAGCACCTCACATTACCAGAATGGCGGATCCCACAGTGGCGTAAATGTCTACTTTGACGGGATAACAAACACGGGGAACTTGTTGCTCAGTAACACACCGGCAAAATTATCTTCCTTTGCCGGTAACTCAGAGAATGGCCAGTACAGGTTGACCTGGGAAGTTGTTATGGAGAACGAAGTAGCACAATACAATGTAGAATACAGTACGAACGACAGGGACTTTCAAAGTGCCGGCACGGTAAAGGCTTCAAACAGGGCAGCCTATACCTTTAACCATATCGCCGATGCACAAACGAATATGTACTATCGCCTGAAAGTAATTGATACAAGAGGTGCCGCCAGTTACACTAATTCAATTATAGTGAGAAGCGGGTTGGCGAAACCTGCCGACCTGGTAACACCTACGATTATCCGTGACGGCGTATTAAACATTACGCTGGCAAATGCCTACAAGGATGTACAACTCTTCAATGGTGAAGGGGTTATGGTTTTCCGGGAATACATCGGCGGCAGAACTGGCAACCGGATAGGATTCAACCTGCCTGATTTACCCGCAGGTGCGTATTTCGTGAGACTTACCGGTACCAACACTATTGTAACACAGAAAGTGATGATCATTTAAGTGCCTTGATCGCACAGGTACATATCAACGCAAAGCCAAACGCTGATTGACAAGCTCAATTACCTGGCTTATGGGAATTTTTTTCATGCACCTGAAATGACCGAGCGGGCATTTTTCATAACCTATCTTGGAACATGGCCGGCAACTCAGGTTGTTGATCTCAACTATATCATAAGGCAGCTTACCGGGTGACCGCAAGGAAAAGTTTTGCAGGTACTTTTTTCCATAGTAAGGATACATACCAAAGTCTGGAACCGTGTTACCCCAAATGGAGATCACCTGCTTTTTCAGAGCAGTGGCTATATGCATGAGCCCTGTATCATGAGTTATGATAAACTTGCTTCGCCTGACCAGATCCGCAGATTCGTTCAGCAGAAACTTTCCGCAGGCATTATAAACTCTATGCCGATCCACACCGGAGATCTCTTCTCCCTGTGCACGGTCATCTTTGCCGCCTAAAAGAATAATCGGGTGATCAATGCCGGCACAAAGTTCCCTTAGCTTTTCAACCGGAAGTTTCTTGGTGTTATATGTAGCCCCTATCACTATACCGATATAACCAGCCAGGTGGCCGGCAGGAATATCACTTTCTTTCACACGGTCATAATCAGGAATAAAATAATCAAGGCCCTTTTCATCATTTTCTACCCCGAAAGAGTCAACCGTCTCCATATACCGGTCAACAATGTGTTTGTCAGGAATGATGTTGAGTTTAAAAGTGGTGAGCAACCACTTTTCCACATTCACTTTATTAAAGGAATGCGAAGGAACTTTGAGGGCACGTTTTACTTTAAGACTACGGATATTGTGATGAAGGTCTATGACGCGGTCGAAACCTTCAGCCCTGAGTTCGTTTATGGTTTCTGAAAGATCATTGTTAAGATAATGTACCTGGTCTATATACGGATTGTTTTCGATGATCGCAGAAAAGGACCTTTTGGTGAGATAGTGAATGACAGCTCCGGGAACCTGCGTTTTCAGGCAACGGATAACCGGTGTGGTTAGTACGATATCCCCGATCGAACTGAAGCGGATGATTAAAAACTTCATAGTTTAAAGTGCACCAAATTTATGGCTTCCCTGCCAACATAATCACCGCTCCACATAATTGAGATCCTTGCCATAGGTTTCCCTCGTAAAAATAGCGGCAATGATCGATATCGCCATTACAATACCAGCTGTAACCAGGCCGGCTTGTATAAACCGGGCAGCGTCTGCATTATCACCACGAAGATATTTGAATAGACCAATGATCACGGGAAGTGCCCCCCTTACCATATTGGGCACGGTGGTAGCGGCCGTTGCACGCAGATTGGTTCCAAATTGTTCTGCAGCCATGGTCACAAAGATTGCCCAGAAACCGGTAGCAAAACCAAGATAGGCACACAACACATAAAAGCCAGTAGCGGTACCCGGGGTAGCAAAAAAATAAATGAGGATGCCGATGATGGTTAACCCATAAAATATAAACAACGCCTTCTTCCGGCTTTTCAGCCACTTGCTTACGAACCCGATCAATACATCACCTACAGAAATACCTGCATAGGCATACATCGTTGCATCACCCGGACTGATGGTGCCTTCGACCCCGATCTTTTCACCAAACTCCTTTGAGAACGCAACAAGGATCCCAACAACAAACCAGGTTGGTAATCCAATCAGTATACTGCAGAAATATCGCTTCAGCCGGTCAGTATTATTAAAGAACATGATGAGACTTCCCTTCCTGACATCAAGCGCTTTTATCTTACTAAACATGGAGGACTCAAACACAGAGATCCTCAGGATAAGGAGCATAAAGCCCAGCGCGCCTCCGATAAAATAACAGTATCTCCAGTCGACCGTTTTGCTTACCAGGTTAGCCAGGACGGCACCAAGCAATCCGATGCCAGCCACAAGCGAAGTACCGATACCGCGTTTTTCCTTTGGAAGAAGTTCGGCAACAAGCGTGATACCCGCTCCAAGTTCACCGGCAAGGCCAATGCCTGCGATAAACCGGAGTAATCCATACTGTTCTTTTGTTTGTATAAATCCGGTAGCAATATTGGCCAGCGAATACAATACGATCGAGCCGAATAAAACACTCAGCCTTCCGCGTTTATCCCCCATTACGCCCCAGATAATGCCACCAATCAGGAGCCCCAGCATCTGACGGTTAATGATGTATTCACCGGCAAGCTGATTGGCTTCACCGAAGAACCCTAAACTCTCAAGACTGTTAACCCTTACGATCTGGAACAGTAGCAGATCATAGATATCAACAAAATACCCCAGCGCCGCTACGATAACGGTGATATTGAAAACAGAAGGACTTTTCTGTTCCATTATTTATCAAATGGTTTTGTTCGGCGGAGTTTCCTCGATCACGGCTCTTTTACCAAAAAATAATTTGTAGACAACGGGCAGGGTGGTCACCAGCACAATACCCAACACGATCAGCTCGAGATGTTGTTTGAGATCGAAACCGAAGTTTCTGATGAATAATTTATCGAGATAGTGGCCCGCAAGTAACATACTGGCTACCCAGGCAATACAACCCACGATGTTATAAAACATAAACTTCTTCCATTCCATCTGTACTATACCCGCGATGATCGGTGCGAAGGTTCTTACGATTGGCAGAAACCTTGCAAAAACGATTGCCTGGCCGCCATGTTTGTCATAAAAATCCTTAGCGCGCAAAAGATGTTTGCGTTTGAAGAAAAAGGTATCTTTTCTTGTAAACAGGAACGGTCCGCTTTTTTTTCCAAACCAATATCCAAGCATGTTACCAAGAATACCACAGATCGAGACCAGTACAATCAGGATCAGTACATCCACCAGATCACTGCCGGTTCCGCCGGGTATAAGTGTATCAACAAGGCTTCCGCTGTAGATACCGGCAACAAAAAGAAGACTGTCACCCGGCAGAAAGAACCCGACCATCAAACCGGTCTCCGCAAAAACAATAAATAACATCATCCAGAGACCGCCGTTGCGGATATAAAAAAGGGGATTAAGCAGATCTGACCAGGCAAAATCACGCTCAAGTATAAACGCTGTTTCCAGGGCTGTTGCGGGGTAAGCAACTGTTTCATGACCAATCTTGGTCAATATTACTGAATCGATATTTGCAATGTTAATGGAAAAAGAGCCCGAAGTGTCTGTCTTTCCGAGTACTTCGTTATTAGCTGCATTCCTGATCTCTGCATTGGCAACAGCAAGATCATACTGGTCTGTAATTTTGCCCGAAAGCATAGCCTGCTGACTTAGTCCGGCCGTTAGAAAACCTCCCGTAAAAAATATTATCAAACAACATACACGCAAAAACTGTCTCATTTGTAGTCTTTAATTAATCTGTAACTTTTATTTTTCTTAATCTTTTTATCAATCAGTAAATTCTCTTTTCTATCTCTTTATGGTAAATCTTCAACTTAGATCCTGTTATTTAATAACCGGTTAACTGTTACCAGTTAATTGTTTGTCGGGACGTTATTTCAATGGTAATCGTTAGTCTACCTGCAGATCCACCGCAACCGGCTCCAGTTCACCTTCCCATTTGCTTACCACACTGGTCGCAAGCGCATTGCCCACTACATTGGTTGCAGTCCGGAACATGTCACAAAAATGATCTATTGGCAAGATCAGGGCCACACCCTCCGGCGGAATGTTAAACATGGCACAGGTCGCAAGAACAATAACCAGCGAGGCGCGGGGCACACCTGCAATTCCCTTGCTGGTAAGCATCAGCACCAGCAACATGGTTATTTGCGTCGGCAGATCCAGGGGCACATTATAGGCCTGCGCAATAGCGAGACTGGCAAATGTCATGTACATCATGCTGCCATCAAGGTTAAATGAATATCCCAATGGCAGAACGAAAGCTACAATCTTATCCCTGCAGCCAAAGCGTTCGAGTTCTGTTGTTAGTTTTGGAAAGACCGCTTCACTGCTTGTTGTGCTGAAGGCTATAAGCAATGGGTTACTGATTCTTCGCATGAGCTCAAATAATCGCTTTCCGAGAATGATGTATCCAACTAAAAGCAATAAGATCCACAACACCACGATACCCAGCAGGAAGTAACCGAAGTAAACAATATAGAACGTAAAAATTCCTAATCCTTTCGATGCTACAACCGCACACAATGCCCCAAACACACCAAGAGGCGCAAAGTTCATCACATATCCCACCATTTTTAATATAATGTGGGATATGATGTCCATGGCCTTAACAATCGGTTTCGCTTTTTCACCCATCGCAGCAGTAGCAACACCAAAAAATATAGAGAACACAACGAGTTGCAGTATTTCATTCGTTGCCATTGCTTCAATTACCGACCGGGGAATGATGTGTTCAACAAATTTTTCTACTGAAAATTCCTGGTTCTTGGCCAACAGATCTTTCACTCCTTCTGTATCGGCCTGGCTGAGGTCTATTGCCTCGCCTGGTTGAAAAGTATTGACCAGTACAAGGCCCACAGTAAGAGACACGAGGCTCGCACTTATGAACCATAACATCGCCTTACCACCAACACGGCCAACTGCTTTCAGATCACCGAGCTTGGCAATACCAACAACGAGGGTCGAAAAAACCAATGGGGCGATGATCATCTGAACAAGCCTGATGAATACCTTACCCAACAGGTTGATATTCCTGGAGAACGACTTTATAAATTCCGGGGAGCTGCTAACATGAACCAGATAACCCACCAGAATGCCCAATATCATGGAAATGATAATATATAGAGTCAGCCGGTTTTTCTTCATGAGGTCATAATATAATGGCTGCAATATAGTGCTTATAAGGTAATTGAGCATGTTACCGGGTAGTCTACACGCTTTTGCATACAGTTTAATGGCTGACCTGCAGCTGAGTATCGACGGCCTTTTAACAAAGGTTAAACAACCTGTTAATGTTTATTTTTGATGTGAACCTTCACCTTTGCACACTGTTATAATATCCCCATCACATGAAAAACAATATGCATGATTAGAAAAGTGAAGCCTGTTTATAAGAAGACTTTTATGTTAATCGCGGGTTGTGTCACGGTATTGTCATTGTTGTCTGCGATGAGCCCGAGGGTATCTGAAGCACCGGCTCCGGTGGCTTCTTCTATCTCAGTTGGAGTAGTTGATTCTTTTAATGACCTGGCTTACAGCAATCTTTATGAATCACTGAATCTCGATTCGCTGGAACTTTCCCGTGAAGCGTTCACATATGCCGTTAAGGGTTATAATAATCTGTTAGCCCACGGAGCCATTGTTAAGCAGGATGTACTCTCTATCGTTGATTTTACCTTGCCTTCATCAAAGAAGAGGTTGTTTATCATTGACCTGGTGACGGGGAAATTGTTATTCAACACATTTGTAAGTCATGGACGTAATAGCGGCTTGGAGAAAGCCACCCGGTTTTCCAATGATCTGAATAGCTTTCAAAGCAGCCTCGGATTTTTCATTACCGGTAAAACCTATAAAGGCGAACATGGATTTTCTCTCCGGCTTGAAGGTCTGGAGAAAGGTATTAATGACAATGCATACAATCGTGGCATTGTAATCCATGCGGCAAATTATGTGAATGAAAAACTGGCCAGGCATAGAGGATATATCGGCAGAAGCCTCGGTTGCCCCGCGGTACCCGTTCAACTTCACCGACCAATTATTCAAAAAATTAAAGATGGTTCCTGCCTGTTTTTATATGGTTCTGATTCAAACTATGCTTTGAAATCTTCCATGTTAAATGGCTTCAGGGTTTAAATAATAACGCGCTATTTTGCTGCGAGTTTATCGTTTTGTCCTGCACGTTGATCAAACAACTTGCGGGACATTTTTTTGTCATAGTTATATATGTCTTCCCTGAATGATATTTGTCCATCCTGGTTCACCCAACAGGTATTATAAGCGATCATCACAGCCACCGGTTCCTTCACTTTAACCCATTTTTCGGTCTGGGTCGCCATCAGGCTGTCCACCCTTTCGTTCGTCCAGTCTGAGTTTTCGCCCAGCAGGTAATCCGCCAGTTTCATGGGTTCACTCAGTCGAATGCAGCCATGGCTATATGCCCTTTTTGTTTTCTTGAAGAGTGCCTTTTCGGGTGTATCGTGGAAATAGATATTGTAACTATTCGGAAAAATGAATTTCACTTTACCAAGAGCGTTGTGTTCCCCGGGTAACTGCCTCACCACGGGCAGTCCATCTTCTTCGCCGGTGATTTCCATCTGGTGTTCTTCCAGGTAGTTAGGATTGGCTTCCATTCCAGGTACAACTTCTTTGGTAACAATACTCCGCGGAACATTCCAGTATGGGCTGAAAACAACCTGGTTCAATGTGCCCGAAAAATTGATCGTGCTGCTGCCTTCCTTGCCAACTACAATGTCCATATCAAAAACCTTCTTATTACCATCAAGAACGTGAAGGCAGAATTCAGGAATATTAACCATGATCAGCTTACCCTTGGGTTCAACAGGCATCCATTTCATTCTTTCCAGGTTAATGAGGATCTGTTCAATACGTTTTTCTACCGGTACATTAAGTTCCTTTACGAGGGAAGTACCGATTTTACCATCATCCTTCAGGCCATATTGTTTCTGGACCTGTTTTACCACTTCTTCGAGTTCCGGAATGAATTTATTGGAAGAGTCCGATCCATTATACACGCCTTCTGCAGACAGCCGGTCCTTGATCCTGCGGACAATCACACTGCTGTCACCTTTTTTCAGGGGTTTCTTAATGCCATTGATCACGGGAAAGCCGCCTGACTTTGCCTTTTCAACATATCGTTTCAGCTCTTTTTTCAGGGCCGAGTAGTCACGAGGTTCTTCGCCAAACTCATTTCTTTTACCGGAAAGTAATTCTTCAGCCATGACAAGGGCAGGTGCTTTTTTGGCCGGGACCATTTGTACCAGGGCGTTGGTCCTTTCTGCGTCTTTAGGGTATTTTTGGGAGATATAATTGATGAAGCGCCAGGTCAACAATAATTCTGTTTTTGTGATCCGGGCATCAGGTGCTATCCCCGTCAGGCTATCCTGTGTAAGAATATCATCAAGCGTATGGTCGAGCGATTTTCTTGATACTGTACTGTCGCTATCAAAATCGTATAGGCTGCGGAAACTGAGGGTTTGTTCTGTTACTCCGTCGCTGGCAAACCAGGCAAACTGGAAATTCCTTTCATTATAAAATTTCCTGAAGCTTTCAGCCAGCGTATCGTTCAGCTTTTGGTCGGATATGAATTTTTCTACCTTGTTACTATCAACAAAGAGGTCAGAATATGCGTTTTCGGCGTTGATACTTAAATTCCTGGCGGGTTTTTTAACAGAAACCCTCGTTTCATTGTCAGGTACGTTGCCTGGCTCATCATTACACGCTGTGAATAAAGCGCCGCAAAAGAGACTTAGGATCAGCATTCTTTTCATGTCATTCCAGTTTCAAAACTTATGCCCCAGCAAAAAGCCCTCCCGCACGTGCGGGAAGGCTTTATGAATGATACTGGATCTTTTAACGGGACCGTTTTCCGGGTTTGGTGTCGGATGCGGGATTAAATCCTTCTCATGGGTTCGTGATCCGGATTGTCAGACACGGGAATCGGACTTATAGTAATTCTTCCTGGTTTCATTAATCAGTTTATCCCTCATTGATTTCAGTTCCTGAACTTTCTGTCTTTTTTCCTTGCGGGATAAATCATCAGCCAGTCTCACTGACCTGATCCTGTCCTGGTAATCATTTTTGATATCCTCCACTTCGAGATCCAGTTTAGTGGGCCTGTTCGGAGGCATGTAACCATTGAACCCGTAATTAAAACCATAACCAAATGGTGGATAACCGTAAAGTGGGGCATATCCGTAAAAACCTCTGCCAAATCCATAGAATGGGGAGATGGGAGGATAAGTTCTCACAATCACTGTTTTTCCAGGTCTTACGTTGCGCGGACCAGTCCTTTTATATTGAGCAGATGCCCCGAAAGTAAGCCCGAGTGCAACAAACATCACAACCAGCTTTTTCATTTTCTCCGTTTTTATTTGAACTAATTTCTTTGATATATAAACGGATTTCGGAGGCGAATAGTGGGCTGATGTTACGACATTAACTAAATACTAACTAAGGTTCATCTGTTGAGGGACCGTTCATGTTCTGACCTGTAGCCGAGCCTCAAACAGGTGTGTCGGGGAGACGCTTATTAACTATCCAGTAAATAAAATTACATATGAAGGCCGATGGCTCAGGCCGGCACAAAACGTAGTCAGGGACCATGGAACAAGACATTTTGATTTCGTTGTTATCTGGAAATTCTTATCTTTCCGCATAGTCAATCAGAGACCCGTTCTTAAACTATATTTCTAATTAATTTCAAAAACTACTAACTGCAATGAGTTTGTTCGTCAAAAAAACACTTTCGTCCCTGATGAGTCAGTCGGAAGATTCGAGAGGATTGAAAAAAACGCTGGGAGCCGGAAATCTTGTAGCACTGGGTATAGGGGCAATTATTGGTGCGGGACTTTTTGTACGCACTGCTGCCGCTGCAGGCGGTCATGCCGGTAACGCGGTCACTATTTCATTCATCATTGCGGCGATCGGATGTGCTTTTGCGGGCTTGTGTTATGCAGAATTTGCCTCTATGATCCCGATTGCGGGTAGCGCCTACACCTATGCTTATGCCACGATGGGTGAACTGGTTGCCTGGATCATCGGCTGGTCGCTTATTCTTGAGTACGCCCTTGGCGCGGCTACTGTTTCTATTGCCTGGAGCGAATATTTAAACAAGTTGTTGGGAGGCGCTATACCCTATGAATGGTGCCACTCGCCGTTCGAGTCACTTACAATGGCGGATGGCTCGGTGGTATCAGGTATTATGAATGCTCCTGCGCTGTTGATCTTATTGTTGCTTACCTTATTATTGATAAAGGGTACGCAGGAATCAGCTATGGTAAATGCGGTCATCGTGTTTATCAAGGTGGCTATTGTGCTTGTTTTTATTGCGATAGGCTGGCAGTTCATCAAGCCGGAAAATCATATACCTTATATTATTCCGGAAGGAACGCCCGGTTACGAGGGGGAATGGAACCATGGGTTTAAAGGTATCCTCACGGGAGCAGGGATCGTGTTTTTTGCGTTTATTGGGTTTGACGCCGTTTCCACTGCAGCACAGGAAGCGAAAAATCCAAAACGCGATATGCCGATCGGTATTCTTGGATCACTGGTCGTTTGTACCATTTTATATATTCTTTTCGCCCATGTGCTCACCGGGGTTTCTCCTTTTGTTGATTTTAATGATCCCACCAAAGGAAAAGAAGCTTCTGTTGCTTATGCAATCGATACTTATATGCCGGGTTACGAATGGCTGTCCACAGCGGTAACCGTAGCTATCCTTGCCGGATTTTCTTCGGTGATACTGGTAATGCTGATGGGTCAGAGCCGGGTATTCTATACCATGTCGACTGATGGTTTATTACCAAAGGTTTTCTCCGATCTGCACCCCAAATTCCGGACACCATATAAATCAAACCTGATCCTGTTCATATTCGTGGGAGCGTTCGCCGCCTTCGTGCCCGGAACAGTTGCCGGTGATCTGACATCGATCGGAACTTTGTTTGCCTTTATCCTGGTATGTATTGGTATTATCATCATGCGCAGGACGGATCCTTTAACTCCACGCCCATTCAGGACACCATTGGTTCCATTGGTTCCTATTCTGGGTGTGATTGTATGTGCCGCAATGATCGTCGGTTTGCCAACCCCTACCCAGCTAAGCGCACTGGGCTGGATGGTTGTGGGACTGATATTTTACTTTGTCTACAGCAGGTATAACAGTAAATTGGGTAACCCAAAATTATAGTTAATAGAAATCTTTTTGTATGAAAGTCCCGCTAAACAGCGGGACTTTTTGTTTTCAATTTTCTTACTTTTGCAGCCCTGAGTTATGAAGGGTGAAACATTTAACCGGTATAATTCAGCAATCAACTAAAAGTTATGGGTCGGATTTTTGAAACGCGGAAACACACAATGTTTGCCAGGTGGGACAGGATGGCAAAGCAGTTCAGCCGGATCGGTAAAGAAATTGCGATGGCGGTAAAGGCCGGTGGCCCGGATCCTAATATCAATCCCGCTTTGCGGCGATGTATGGCGAATGCGAAAGCGGTGAACATGCCGAAGGACCGCGTGGAAGCCGCGATCAAGAGGGCCATGGGTAAGGATACCGAAAACTTTGAGGAGTTGCTTTATGAAGGTTACGGTCCGTTTGGTATTCCCATCCTTGTTGAGACTGCCACCGATAACCACGTGCGTACAGTTGCTAACATCAAGTCACATTTCAATAAAGGGGGTGGAACACTCGGGAACAGCGGAAGCGTCAGTTTCCAGTTCAAGAAAATGGGTGTTTTCAAACTTAAACCAGAAGGTCTTAATCCTGATGATCTTGAGCTTGAACTGATTGATTTCGGCCTGGAAGAACTTGGAGAAGGAACCGGGGAGCAAGGCGAACCAGTGCTCGTGATCCGTTGCGGGTTTTCCGACTTTGGGAACATGCAAAAAGCACTCGAGGAAAAGGGACTTCATCCCATAACTTCCGAGGTAGAATGGATACCGGCAACTACAACACATTTATCCGAAGAACAGGCACAGGAAGTATTGAAACTGGTTGATAAGCTGGAACAGGATGAAGACGTTCAGAAAGTTTTTCACAACCTGGCATAGGCAGGGGGCATTTAATCTGCCGGGTAACTATCCCTGTCCAGTTTGATCTCCCGGCGGATTATCGTCTTGAATCTTTTTTCATTCATACTCCACACCACCAGCGTAATTACCAGGGCTGCCGACACTCCGAAAACCGGCAACATCCAGTAGGGTTTTGGTACCCGGATCTGCAGTATCCATAATATAAGTATATAGCTGATCAGCGTGATAATAAATCCGCCGCCGAATGTATACAACAAGCAATACGCCCACTTGCCACCTTCTCTTTGTTCCTGCCAGGAACGTATAAATCTTTTCTCTCTCCGCGTTATCAATGGAAGTGTTTTATTGTTCGATTTCAAATTGCCCCTTCATATAAAAAACACAGTTGCCCGCAATGGTTACGCGACTGCCCATGTCTTCACACCATAACTCCCCTCCCCTGGCAGATAGTTGCCTTGCATGCATACTCGTTTTACCCAGCCGCTCTGCCCAGAAGGGTATCAGCTGTGAATGTGCAGAGCCTGTTACAGGGTCCTCATCTATGCCGGCCTCTGAAGCAAAAAACCGGGATACAAAATCACAGCTGGTTCCCGGAGCAGTTATAATAACCTTCGCACCAAGTTTTTTCATCAGGTTAAAATCGGGCCTACAATGCTTAACAGCATCTTCGTCTTCCATTTCAACGAGCAGGTCACGGTAGCGATATAATCCTTTGATCGAACTGACACCTAGCGACTTCAACAGCAAAAGTGGTATATCGGACATCACGGTCGGCTTCCATGAAGGGAAATCCATTTTAATTTTATCATCATGCTGACTGATCACGAGAACACCACTTTTGGAATTAAACCGTATGGTTTCTTTATTGTGACCGAGCTTGTGAAACAGGATAAAAGCTGAGGCAAGCGTGGCATGACCGCAAAGGTTGATTTCCACCTCAGGAGTGAACCACCTGATATCATAATCGGCTTCCTCCTGGTTATCCGAAGGCACGAAAAATACGGTTTCGCTGAGGTTGTTTTCAAGTGCGAGCAGCTGCATGAGGTCTTCAGGCAACCACGTTTTTAATGGTACCACTGCCGCCGGATTGCCGCCGAACAGTTTACTTGTAAATGCATCAACCTGGTATATATCGTATGTCATAGCCGGGGGTGTCGGGATATCATTCAGCCATCATTCGCCGGATGGTGTCAATGATTTCCTCTGTATTTGGTTTGCTGAAATAATCGCCATCGCTTCCATATGATGGCCGGTGTGCTTTTGAAGTTATGGTACGTGCCGGAACATCCAGCCATCTGTATCCTCCCTGTGTTTCCATAACCTGGTTAAACATATACCCACACGCACCGCCCGGAACATCTTCATCAACAAAAACAATACGACTCGTTTTTTTGAGTGATGCAAGGATCATCTGGTTGATATCAAATGGCAATAAGGTTTGAACATCTATGACCTCGCAACTGATACCAAGTTTTTCAAGAACGAGTGCAGCTTCCTGGCAAAGCCTTAATGTTGAACCATAGGAGACGACGGTTATGTCGTCACCTGTTCTTAATATTTCAGGGATACCTAATGCTACCTGGTAGGTAGTCAGGTTGGAGGGAAGTTTTTCTTTTAGCCGGTAGCCGTTCAGGCTTTCAACCATGATGCCCGGATCATTTCCATTCAACAATGTATTGTACATTCCCAATGCCTGTACCATATTCCTGGGAACACACACATGCATGCCCCGCAGCGAATGGATCATCATACCCATGGGTGACCCGCTGTGCCAGATTCCTTCGAGGCGGTGGCCACGGGTTCTCACGATCAGCGGGCAGCTCTGCCGGCCCTTTGTACGCCAGTGGAGACAAGCGGCATCATCCGTGAGTGGCTGGAGACCGTAAACCAGGTAATCGAGGTATTGGATCTCTGCGATCGGCCTGAGTCCGCGGATGGCCATCCCTATGCCCTGCCCCATGATGGTAAGTTCACGTATGGCGGTGTCAAAGATCCGGTATTCGCCATGTTTCACCTGCAGCCCTGCGAAACCCTGGTTAACATCGCCGATCTTACCTACATCTTCGCCAAATGCAACTACTTTGGGATTCGTCTCGAACAACTCATCAAAATAACGGTTGAGAATTTCATAACCATTCAACATCGGTGCATCCGATGCATATTCAGCTTTGGTTGGTGTTACTTTTAACGGGCTGCGTGGACCTTCGTGATACAGGTGTGATCCATATGTATCGTAACCTTCTTTTTTAAGAGAATCGTAAAACGACTTTAACTCGGCAACCTGCTCAGATTCCCCTGCATGAAGCAAAACATGATGTATCGCTTTCAGGATCTCTTTTCTTGATGGTTCGCGGTTGGTGACCAGCTGTTTCCGTATTGCTGCGATATTGCCTTTAAAGTCGGGACTGTTTGCACTAAGTGCATCGATCAGGGCGACGCTCTTTTTCACAAGGTCACGGATGGGAGTGATATATTTTTCCCAGGCATCATGGCGGCTCTTTTTCACAAACGATTTTGCATTGCTCTCTATCTTCTCAAGCTCTTCTTCACTTGCCAATGCGTTTTCGAGCAGCCACTCGCGCATTTTTTTATTTGCATCCCAGGCGCGTTCCCACTCAAGGCGGTCGGGAGCTTTATAACGCTCATGGCTACCCGAAGTAGAATGCCCCTGTGGTTGTGTAACTTCTTCAACATGAAACAGGGCGGGCACATGGGTTTCGCGCATTCTCGCTATCGCTTCGTCAAACACCTCGCACATGCCGGCATAATCCCAGGCTTTTACTTTGTAAATATCGAACCCATTAGAGTTATCGCGTTTCTGCATTCCTTTCAATGCTTCTGAAATGGACCCTTTGGTTGTCTGGTATTTCCTGGGAACCGAAATACCATAACCATCGTCCCACACAAAAACCGCAAGTGGTACCTGCAAAACACCAGCAGCGTTAATGGTCTCCCAGAAATGACCTTCTGAGGTGGAGGCGTCACCAATCGTACAAAAGCAAACCTCGTTGCCATTTTCACTGAGTTCCTGTTCATCCCTGAGGACGGGCGAGTGCCTGAACAATTTGGATGCAAAGGCAAACCCAAGCGATCGCGGCATCTGGGCGGCAGTAGGCGCCATGCCTGCGGCGATATTTTTACGGTTTGCGAGATCGAGCCAATCCCCTTCCGCACTTACATTCGGTGTTGCGAAATGAGAGTTCATTTGCCTGCCGCCACTGTGCGGTTCATGACCCGGATCCGGATCAGCATAAAGCTGGGAGAAGAACTGTTCGATAGTTGCTTCACCCAGGGCAAATGAAAAGGTCTGATCACGATAGTACCCTGATAAAAAATCTCCTGGCTTGAAAAATTTGGCGGCGGCAATCTGGGCAATTTCCTTTCCATCGCCAAAGATGCCAAACTTGGCTTTCCCGGTCAATACTTCTTTTCGCCCGAGAAGACTGGCTTCCCGGCTTTCACAGGCCATCTTGTAATCTTTAAGCACTTCCTGCCGGAACCGGTCGAAGGAGAGCTTTTCGCTGGCAAGCGATTGATTATTAGAAGTATTTTCCATCAGGCAAAAATAACGAACCTGCGATCAATATGACCGGGTGTTAAAAAATTGTCATTACTGGAAAAATTTATTGCAATATCGAGCGTTTTAGCTGTAATTTTAAGCTACCGGATTCTCAACAATTCTGGTAATTTATAACTGAAAATCAAATACTTAGCATGAAAAAAATCTTCGCACTTGCCTTGAGTATTGTCACAGTTTCTACCGTTTTTGCCCAGACTGCTGCAACAACTGCCCAAAAAGCGGCTAATGCGGCGCCTGTTGCTGCGGAAGTACTTGGACTGAAAGAGAATGGTTTTGACTTCGGCAAAATTCCGCAGGGCCGTCCCGTTACGCATATTTTTGAGTTCACCAATAATGGCAAGGAACCGCTGAAGCTTGAAAGTGTACAGGCTTCCTGTGGTTGCACTACTCCGGAGTGGAGCAAAGAACCAGTAGAGCCAGGAGCATCAGCAAGTATCAAGGTAGGATATAATGCCGCCGCTGAAGGTCCGTTCACAAAAACAGTCACCATCGCTTATAACGGCAACCAGGTTAAAACAATCACCATTTCCGGTACCGTTTATAAGGCGCCGGCAACCTCTGCACCGGTAAACGCGTCTATCTCTTTACTAAAACCAACAAACCAATAATATGAAAAGTATTTTAATGTCCCTGGCTGCCCTTGTTATCACTGCAACAAGCTTTGCTCAAACCCAGGCTGCCGCTGGTGTTACCACCAAAAAAGCGGAGAACTATGTTAAGTTCAAAGAAACTACCTACAACTTTGGAAAGATCAAGAAAGACGTCCAGGTAAGTCATGAATTTGCTTTCACAAATGTGAGCGAAAAGCCCGTTGTGATTGAATCAGCCGTGGGATCATGCGGATGTACAACTCCCGTTTGGCCACAGGCCCCGATTGCAAAAGGAAAAACTGACAAGCTGGTAGCCGGATTTACCGCTCCTACTGTTGGACCATTCACAAAAACAATCACAGTTAAAGTGGCTGGTGTTGACGCCCCGATGAATCTTACCATTACCGGCGAGGTATTATCTCCCGAAGATTACGCTAAGTTTGAAAAAGAAAAAGGATCAAAAAAAGGAAAGTAAACTTTTTTTAGTGTTTATAAATTGTAATGAAAAGAGCCCCGGATATCCCGGGGCTTTTTTTTGCGCCTGATTAGAAGATCCAAATTATCAATTAGCAATATCTTTGTTGCATGCTAAAAATCAGTCACCGCGGACAGGTTATGCCTGCTTCGCCAATCCGCAAGCTTGTGCCTTTTGCAGAGGCTGCTAAAAAACGGGGAACCATTGTTTATCATCTTAATATCGGTCAACCGGATATTGAGACGCCGCCGCAGATTCTCGATGCCGTCCGGCACAGTGATTTCAAGGTGCTGGAGTATAGTCACAGCGCGGGTAATGAAAGTTATCGCCGGAAGCTGGTGAAGTATTATGCTGATAATAATATTGATATCGACCATAACCAGATCATCGTCACCACCGGCGGTTCCGAAGCTATACTGTTTGGTTTTATGGCTTGCCTTGATGCCGGTGACGAAGTGATAATACCAGAACCTTATTATGCAAACTATAACGGGTTTGCCGTAGAGGCAGATGTGAAAGTAGTGCCGGTAACATCGAGCATCGAGACCGGCTTCTCACTGCCACCTATAAGCGCTTTTGAGGCAATGATAACCCCCCGTACAAAAGCGATCGTGCTCTGTAACCCAAATAATCCGACCGGGTATTTATATAGCCGTGAGGAGATGGAGGTGTTAAAACAGATCATCCTTAAACACAACCTCTACCTGTTTGCTGATGAGGCCTACCGGGAGTTTTGTTACAGCGGTGAGCATTTCAGTGCGATGCAGCTCACTGGTGTAGACGACCATATAATCCTGATGGACACTATTTCCAAACGTTACAGCGCCTGCGGAGGCAGGATTGGCGCTTTTATCACAAAAAATAAGGAAGTGCTTTCTGCGGCCATGAAATTTGCGCAGGCCAGGTTAAGTCCACCTTCATTTGCACAGATCCTGGGTGAAGCGGCGGTTGATTTGCCTGCCGATTATTTCGAAGGAACAAAAGCCGAGTATATGAAGCGCCGCGATTTATTGGTAAAACGCCTCAATAACATTCCGGGAGTGTTCTGTCCTAATCCCGGCGGTGCTTTTTATGCGATGGCAAAATTACCTGTCGAAGATGCTGATGTATTTTGCCAGTGGTTGCTCGAGTCGTTCTCTCATAATGGCCAGACATTGATGATGGCGCCTGCTTCCGGCTTCTACGGAACCCCGGGATTGGGCAAAAATGAGGTAAGACTTGCATATGTATTAAATACAGCATCCCTGGAAAAGGCCATGGATTGCCTGGAAAAGGCCCTTGACAAATATCCCCTGCGCACTAAAGTGTTGAAAGACAGCGGCAATTTGACTAATGTCTGATTCCGCCCAGATTAAAACGGGATTAAAACACTCATATTAATAAAAACCATATTTGATAATTAAAGTTTCTATACTATATTTGCTATGTGCATTTGAGGAAAGAGGGTAACATGTAGATATTCGTAACATGTTGGTGAGTTAAAAATTGATTTTTATCTCTTTTCATATGGCAAGCAATCGTTGAGCCGTCCTGTTTCCACAGGAGGGCTTTTTTTTGTAGCATAGCACTATATATTCCGGCAAATAAAAAAGCGGGTACACTATAAATGCATCCGCTTTCAATTATCGATATTGTGCAGTCACTGGTTTTTCGCTGAGCTTATCCCCTACTGTTCAAAGCACCTGTACTGTTCATACCAAGCTTGATCATGTTTCTTACTTTCTTCTAAACCGCAATGCATTCACATTCGCACCTACCCGGTTACCCTGAACAACAGCCATCTGATTGGAAATGGGTATATCTATGCCTCCATAAAAGCCGGAAAGGGCTACCTCCTCAACATACTGCGAAAAAGAATGGTATATACGAGGCGTCAATCCAAAATTATCGTTGATGAAGTCGTTGGTGAACGTTGTACGATTGCCAAATAAAGCGGTAAGCACAGTCGCGTTGGCCGCCGATTGGCATGGGATCCCGTTCGTATAATCGGGTTGGGGTGGCGTCATTAGCAGTGGTGACCATTTGGGGTCAATATGGGTTCTGATATAGGTTATCGGACGTTCCTGATTGTACGTGTACTTGGTTTTGAAACAGGAGATGTTTGCATCATGGATCGCTATCCCGGCTTTACAATATGCTTCAGCCGCTGTAGCAAGGTTAGCAGATTTGTTGCTCAGTATATTGTTTAACACTGATATAGAACCATAGGAGCCCGGACCGGTATTCCAATAACGGGCAATTTGCTGATGTTCTGCGGTCTGGTTTTTTGATTCGGTGTACACTGCCATTTGTTCCTTATACAACTGCGAGTTAGGGTCAGCAGAATAAGTTGGTGGCGGAGCTGGCTGCGTACGATCAACGTTGTTGGGCACAAAAGGCCTTAAACTGCCCCAATAGGGAAGAATCGCAAGCTGTCCGGGTTGCGGGGTCCATAGCCCTGGTCCGACAGGAGGATTGTATGAAGTCGGATACCAGTTGAAAATGTCATCGGCACCACCATCGGTAGTAGACCACGCATAAACAGCATTCGCAACAGCTTTTCCAAATTCCGCGGAACGGTCCAGCACATCCTTTGGTACAGTGGATTGAAAAGATGTCGCAAACACGTTTTCCAGTGAGTCGATTCGGCCCTTTTGTTGTGGCGTCGCGTTGAGCGTTATATTATCGAGCATCTGGCTTAAAGCGGCATTCGCACATGCCGGGTAATAATATTTCTTTGTAAGATCAGGCCTTGGCAAAACAGGCAACTCATTCAACTGGCTTTGGATGGATTGATACTTTGGCATGCCCGGCACCACCGCTTCATATAGTGCCACACCCATGCAGGCATAAGTGCGGGCACTCACAGGTCCACCGGGCTGAAATGGTATCGAAGACAAAAAGTTAAAGGAAAACTTGTACCAGGTTATCGGGACCTCTGCAGTTTCCTGTGCTGCACAGGCATCCCCACAAGGAATAACCGGAGGATCGTTGGGATCGCTCTTTTCGCAGGCTGGGAAAAAAACCAATAGCGCTACTGCGCATAACAATAAAGATGTTCGTTGTTTCTTCATGATCGTAGGTTTTAATATTGAGTGAAATAATCTGATGAATAGCTGAAGCTGATATTGACAGAATAATTTCGAATAACAGCAGCGGATATTGGAAAGAATTATTTCAGGCATTGCGGTATCGGAATGAAGACTATGTACACCTTAACTCTTAAGCAGGGATGTTTGCTAAATCACCAGAAAAAACCCGGGTTCTTTTGTTGAAACCCGGCTAATCCCAGTTCATATGATTTCATGTGGCAACGGTGCAAATGCGAAGAAGCAGTCATGTCGCTACACTTAATTCGATTTGCGTTATCTTGTCGCACATATTTATTTAGTGCTTGCCTGAGGTTGTGTCGACAATCATTCCTAAGTCATGTTTGCCTGGGATAGTTTGGTTCTCTTTACAAACGCTTTGAATGCCACTTAAACGGCTAATAAACAAAGTAGAATAATTGAGCGTAAGTTAGAATGTCGGGGTATAATATGCTGAGCGGTTGAGCAAATGGGTGGCGGGAATGAGTAATTGGCAAACGGAGAATCAAGGCCTTTTCATCAACAGATCGAGGACAAAATCTTTTCGCTGCCGGGATATGGGCACCTGCGCACCATCGCTCATCTGGATATAACCGCCGTCTGCTTTTACATAACGGTTGACCTGTTGCAGGTTGATAAGGTGCGAATGGTGCACGCGGAAGAAGTTGTAAGGTTGCAACATATCTTCGATCTCTTTTAGCGTTTTGGAAACGATAAATTTTGACTTATCTCCAAAATGTAAAGTGGTGTAGTTACTGGAGGATTCACAGCGGACGATGTTCTCAGGATTGATAAAAACAATGCCTTCCTGGGTGGCGAACGGAAGTTTCCCGGGCGCTGGCTGTGGTTGCTTATATTGTCGTAACAAAAATTCCAGTTGTTCTTTGAACTGGAGATTGCGCTGCTTCTTTTCATAACGTTGCACAGCAGCTATCAAATCCTCTCCATTGATGGGCTTAAGTAAATAATCAAGCGCAGCAACCTTGAAAGCTTTAATAGCAAATTGATCATAGGCGGTGACAAAGACAACTTCAAAAGCCGGTTCCGGGAAACGAACAATCACCTCGAAACCATTTTTGCGGGGCATTTCTATGTCAAGGAAAACTAATTGAGGCGAATGTTTCTCAATTGCCGCAATGCCATCATCAGCACTTAAGCATCGCTCCATGACGAGTACCTGTGGACAATAATTCTGGAGTTGCCATTCCAAAATCTCCAATGCATCTTTTTCATCGTCTATCAAAACAGCTTTTATCATGGGGTGTTAACCTGACTATAAGGCTACATATATTCTCGAGTTCTTCGTGCTTAAATTCTCTCCAAAATAATTAATGTTTGTTGGATTCTTTTTGTCTTACACCAACATAAAAGAACAATTACAAATGCCCAACAGGTATCTGAACTGTTACTTTTGTTCCTACGGCGTTGCCGTACATATCTACTAAATCTTCAACCTGTACCTTGGCCTGCATGTTGTAAATCTGGTTAATCAGGAATATCCGGTCTTTGCTGATCTGCATTCCGTAAGATTTTTTGTTGATCGCCTCTTTACTTTTCAATTCTTTTGCTTTTTCACGACCAATACCATTGTCTTCTATTTCTGCTACCAGTAAGTCTGCCCGAGCCTGCCGGAAGCGTACCCATAATTCACGGGTTCCTGACTCCTTCTGCAACAATCCATGCCAAATTGCATTTTCTACATAGGGTTGCAACAACATGGAAGGAATATTAATCGTTTCCGCTGTTATGCCTTCTTCCACTTCGATCGAATACTCAAATGCATTGGCAAAGCGGAGTTTTTCAATGTCGAGGTATAACTGCAATGTTTGTATTTCATTGTCCAGGGTAATGGTTTCGCTTGCGGAGTTGTCAAGGATCGATCGAATTAGCCGTGCAAATCTTGTAAGGTAATTAGAAGCAGTCTTGTGGTCGCTCTTTACGATGTATCGGTTAATGCTATTAAGGCAGTTGAAAATAAAATGCGGATTCATCTGCGCACGCAAAGCACGCATTTCCGTTTGATAGATTTTCGTAGTAAAACTTGTCTTGAGCCGGCTCTCCTGCCTTATCTTACTCAGTCGATAATTGAAAAAACCGATCGAACCGAACAAAATCAGTCCGCCAAAAACGGCATAAGCCTTTAGGCGCGTTGCATGACTTCGCTCGATTTCGTTTCTTTGCCTTTCCAGTTCCTGTAAGCGTAATGTTTCATTGTAAGAGATGGATTGCACCTTTCTCATTTTCTCCTGGCTGAACAGGCTGTCTTTGAGGGCAAGTAATAGTGACTGATATTTATAAGCACTATCAATTCGCGTTGAATGTGCATAAACCTCAGTGAGAAAAGTAGTAGCCAGCAATTCGTGTATTGAAGATTTAAGGCGCTGATGGATTGTTAACGACAGTTTTCCGTAATACAGGGCCGAATCCGTCTGTTTTCGCTCTGCATACAATTTCGCTATGCCTAAATAGCAGTTGGCGACTAAATCCTTCCTCTTTGCTTTATGAGAATAAATGATAGAGTTACGATAAAAAGAGAACGAAGATGACTCATCATGGATTTTCCGATGAAGATCTCCAAGTTGAACAGTCGTAATCGCAAGCTGGCTAACGTCTTTAAGTACTACGGCGGTTTCATAGCCTAATCGTCCATAAAAAATCGCGGAGTCTATCTTGTCCAAGCCATCATAGGCGATTGCCATAGCGTTAATGTATCCCATTAGTGCATAAAGTCTGATGTCTTCTTCTTTCCTGAAATACCCGGAATGTACAATGAGCTTCGTTTTGTTTGCGTATTCAAGCACCCTTGTATGTTCCAGCATATAAGAATAACTTCTCCAAACAGCCCGTGTGGCCCAGAACAGGTACATCGTGTCACGAGTTTTTTCTGCCAGCTGCAGATTATATAAGGCAAATTCCAGAGATCTCGTATAATCACCTGATACGGCCAGGAAGTCTACCAGTAGCCTTGCCGCTTGTGCCTGACCAATATTATCTCCAATCTTAAGAGATAAATTAAAAGCCTTTTCGAAATATGTGATACATGAATCTTTATTTACCGTGCGGTAACTTATTCCTAAAGAGCGAAGGACGCCTGCTTTCCCGGTGTCTGACTTGTGGTGTGAAAAAAGATATTGCAAACTGTCAATGGTTTTTTGAAAGGGAGACGAAGTGTCTGAAGGGTGAACGGGTCCTTGTGCCTTTGCATAAATGACTGCACCGAAAAACAGAAAACTCATCACGAACTTTCTCATTTCATTTTGTTTGAACAGACAACGGATAACGTGGCTGAAAGTGCGATTAAGCGAGGCATCGCACAAAATATCTTAGCATGATCTCTCCAGGACCTTGGATTATATTCTTATCTGAATTTACTTCAATTTCTTGAAATATTCTAGTCTGTAATAGAGGGTGTAGGTATGCACCCGGCATGGCAAAGCTGTGCTGACTGCCAACATCATGATTGCTACATTTTGAACGGCATTGAAGTTTCGTAATTTCAATGGCATAAACAGCATGAGAAGAGTCTTAGTAGCAATTATCATTGGGTTTCTGTTATCCTCCTGTGCTAAACACAGACAGTGCAATACACAACCATATTATACCCTGACAGCATCAGTGAAACTATGGTTCCCATATAGCGGAAATGAAGACCTGGTATTCGAGGATTCCGGGTTAAGACAGGATACACTCCTTTTGCGGGATTTCTTTCTAGGAGAAGATGATGTTTGGAATGGAGATGAATGTGCTCAATCAAGGGGTCAGTTTCTAAGAGGCAGTATTATTGACCGGAGTTCGAATGACACCATTAAAACCGAGATCGGTTTCAATGAGAGGGTTTTGATCGAACGTAAAAACACCTGGATTCATTACTACGATACCAAAAATGTTGTCAGCCAACCAGGCACAAACAGGAGATTCGAAAGTACAGCCACCATAAATGGTAAAAGTTATAACAATGTGCTTGTCAATGAGTGCGCAGCCATAGACAACTGCAATATGTCTGGCATCACGAAATATTATTTCGCGAAAGGCAAGGGATTAGTAGCTTTTGAACGGAATGGTATCATATGGACGCGAAAAGAATAAGATCACAACTGAAGCACTTAGGCATATCCTGGAAAGGAGGATACAAGCAACTCTGAAGGATTTTTGCGATCAAATAACATCGTGAACCGGAATACCTGGTGACAATGATATATTCAGACTAAGATCAATGGATGGAGAACCTCCCAGTCAAGTCCGGGTATCAAGTGGGGAAAAAAGCCGAAACGCAGCACTATACTACGTTTCGGTATAGTAGCGAGGAGCGGACTTGAACCGCCGACCTTCGGGTTATGAATCCGATGCTCTAACCAGCTGAGCTACCTCGCCAAAGAGGGACGTTTGCTTAAGGGGTGCAAAAATAGACAAATACGGTAAAAATCTGAAATGAATTTCTAACTATTTAGAACCAGCCGGTTTTGAGCCGCGGGTATGATAAATACGGACTTCCGGTCATGGCTTCTCTAACGCCCCTGAGCGTTCTGATCATCGTCATTTGTTGTAAAACGGTAAAATTCAGGTCTGACTGGGATCTAGGGACTGCTGGCGCAGGTGTCAGCCTGACTGGCATCGGTCAACTCGCCGCTGAGGCTCAAAACGGATCCGGATGGTGGAAATCGCGATGAAACCAAACCCTAGTTGGGATCAATGGAAGCGAAATGAATGACCCGCGAGTCACTCATCAGTTTCTGGAGAAGGTCGTTATGTTTTGCTTCGCTGCCCTTCACGACGTATTCAAACACCAGTTCCGTACCGCGTTTGGCCAGGGTGGATCTGACGTACTTCAACCCGATTTGATGCATGAACGCCTCATATTCCTTATTGCCGACAAGGTTATCATTGAAAGTGATCTTGTAATTAAACTTTACATTGGTTCTTTCGAGCCACTTCCCGAAATAACCCAGGATATTGAGAACCACCAAAGCCAGGAAACAGGTAAATGCGGCGGCTGTATAAAATCCAACCGCTAAAGACATCCCGATCGCTGCCGTTACCCAAACCGTGGCTGCAGTAGTAAGTCCTTTAACCCCGGTTTCACTTTTGAAAATGACCCCGGCGCCCACGAAGCCAATCCCCGTTACGATATTCGAGGCAATCCTGTCTTTTGAATCCTCTTCAATCAGTATGGAAACTATCGTAAAAAGACAAGATCCGAGGCTGATCAGGATCAGCGTCCGGAAACCGGCAGATTTATTACGATATTCGCGCTCGGCGCCGATGATACCGCCGGCAATCGCCGCTAGTACCAATCGTAGCAGAATATCTTCGTTTGACATACATTAACCGGATGAAAAATGTGCCATGATCTGCTGCACTCCGCGATCTTCCTTTAGCGTCTTCAATACTGAATGTTGAGTAAGATGTTCCACAAGTCAGCCCTCCGAAAGGCCTCCGGCCATTATTATATATCATTACCGGCCTGCTTTCGACCATTAAAGTCCCGGAACAGTTTTTTAATGTATCTCGAAAATAACCGACATGAAAAGTTTTGTGAATATCTATTTTTCGATTGTGCTTATGATAACTGTTGGTATGCTCGCCTGCAATTCCGGAGAGAGCAGTAATGAGGAATCAGGAGACAGTGTAAAAACGCAGGATAGTTCCATGTTGAATAATTATGGCAATGAACATCCTAATGACCGGATCCATATGCAGGACAGTAATGCGGCTAAAGATAGCAGCACAATAGGAAGAGCTGATACAGCAAGGACAAGGGATTCTGCAAGATAGCCAACAAAGATCGTGACGCTATGATTAAGTGAAAACGTTGACGACAATAAACATTCAAACATTTTTTATGAACCCAGCAGCTAATCCCACTAAAGATCCCGGACCAAAAAAAAACGACGGATACTCAAAGCAGATCTCTCCTGAAAAGATCGTTAACGAACAGGACCAGGATAAGGTAAGTAATGGGCAGCCCAACCAGGAAATGAAAGAGGCAACAGAAGAAGCATCGACCTCGCCGGTGATAGAAAATTTGAATACAGGGCTAGCAGACAAAGCGACTGAAGAATCAGAACATGTAACTCAGGAAACTTTAGAAGAAGATAGAAAACATAAGGCAGGCATAAACGCTTAGCGGGGAACAACGAAACATGACCGGAAATATCAACAAGGGATGCTTTTAAAAGTGTCTTTTTTTTGTGTATCAAGGTTCCTTCAAGCTAACCATTTTTGCGGTCGGGCATATCCGGGCAAGGGCCGAAAAAAGCCGGTTCATTGAACCGGCTCGTGACTACACATCTCAGCATTAACCGTGAAAGATGTTCTTATTTTGCAATTTCATGCATATCCCTGTACTTCTTTATGGTATCATGTGCGACCCTCAGTGATGACTTTTGGTTGGTGATGAGCTGACGGATCTCAGTGTCCATAACGGCATCTGATTTCAGTGCTTCATCATAAGCCTTCTGGGCTGCATCTTCCCCGAATTCACAACTTTCCAGAATTGCATGACGATCCTTACCTGTGAACAATGCCTTTACATCCATCCAGGCACGATAAATTTTACCAGAGCCGGTAGTTGATGTTGTTGGATCACCACCAAGCTTTCCAACTTCAGCACTAAGTTCAGTTACATATTTCCTGCTTTCAGAGGAATACTGTGAAAACAACGCTTTAAGATCCACGTCTGCAGCAGAAAGTTCATTTGATGCCTTGTCATAACCAACAACGCGATCATTATTTATTTGAATAAGATCATTAAGTACTTCTATAAGCTCTGTATTTCTTTCCATGACAATTTGTTTAATTGTGATTAATGTTAATTGATATAATCGTTTATCGACTTATGAGTGTTTAAAAACCGTGCCTCGCTCTTATACTGTAACACATACCCCTGTGGAAATGAAATGAGGCCGCCCTGTAGAATAAAATTCACAACTTGAAGCAATCCATCCCGCTAACGACAGTTAACACCGTTATTTACCGCGTAAAAGCAAATGGCATGTTATTAGAAACGTGAGACGCAAAATAATTTGTAGTCTATTTGAAAAAAGAGAAACGGCGTACGTGCGTGAGATGTGTATGGATTAGTACTGGTAATTGTGAGGAACGATGCTCTGATAATAACGAAAGATTGATGTAACGAAAGAAAGATTGTTAGTAAGGAAATAGTGTCCGATCCGTGTAAGGGGTAAGTGGTGATTTTAGAATAAGAAAGGAGATTGGCTCAATTAGTGAGATAGTATATAGTGTTACTGAGTAAGTATATAGTTTTAGTGAGATAGTAGTGTTAATGAGATAGTACTAGTGATAATGATATAGATATAGTAGATGTGTTATAGTAGAATTGTTAGTGAGATGGTAGCAGTGTAAGAAGAGAGTTAATAAATAAAATGATTAAATAGTATTGAACTAATAATATTGAACTGATTAATATTTTTTTTCTACGCATGAAACGAGGTTTCCATTCTTGGTTACCTTTTTTTTTGTCCATACGTCTCAATATTTTCGGAGACTTTGAATGCTTATCAGGACTTAATACTTTTTCAGAACCTATCAGAACTATTCCAGCACTTATCGAAGCGTGTTCAGCACTTATGAATGCTTCTTCAATATCTTCATCAGGATCTCTTCTTCCGCTGTCAGCCCTGAAGCATTATCCGGTTCTTCAATCTGGTCGAGCTCCTTCAGATATTTATTCAGTTTATCTTCTTCATACAATTTTACCAGTCCCGGGTGAACATAATACTTCTTACACACCGTCCGGGTATTACCCAACTTTTGGCTAACCGTATCCAGCACAGCAACAATGTTCTTCTTTTTTTCTGTCTCCGTTATCGCATCTCCTATACTCCTGAACGCCTGGAGCGCGTGAACTGAGCCCGCCCAGGTTCTGAAATCCTTGGTTGTAAAATCCTGGCCCGTTGCTGACTGAATATAGCTGTTAACCGCTCCTGAATCGATCGTTCTTCTTTTACCATCTTCGACATAATATTGAAACAGTTCTTTACCGGGAATATCGCGGCATTCTTTAACGGCCCTGGCCAGTTTTTTATTTTTTAGCGATATCTCATGTTCGACACCTTTTTTTCCCTTGAAACTAAAATGCAACGTATCACCGGATACCTCAACGTGTTTATCTTTCAATGTCGTCAAACCATAAGAGCCGTACAACTTTTCATAACCGTTGTTTCCTATTCTTATATATGTTCTTTCCATTACGCTTAGCAACACAGCTAACACCTTTTCGAAAGAAAGTTCTTTTTTTGCGAAGTCTTTTTCAATCTGTAACCTCAAAGCCGGCAGCTGTTTACCAAATTCCAGGAGCCGGTGGAATTTAGTTTCGTTCCGCAAACTGTTCCATAAGCTATGATAACGGTATTGTTTTCTTCCTTTCAGGTCAAGACCGGTTGCCTGGATATGACCATTCTCCAATGGGCAGATCCATACATTTTCCCAGGCTGGCGGAATTACCAGTTTCTTTATCCGCTCGAGCTGTGCGTCGCCGGTCAATGGCTTACTATCATAAATATAAGTGAACCCCTTGCCGGATTTGATGCGCTGAATGCCCGGCTCGGAATCCTTTACGTAAATCAGTTTTATTGCCGCAGCGGCTTGTTCATAGTTCCGGTCGACCTTAAGAAATTCTTTGTGCGACAATTGTATGACTGGTTCTTCCATATTTATCTCCTTGATTTTGACAGTTAAATTAGAATGCCATCCGCAAACTGCCAGGGTCGTGTCCCGGGTTTCTACAGAATGGCATAGGATTTTTCCTCCTTATGGAAATTACATAAAATGGCAACAAAACATTCTTACATGGATGAGTCGGAAAAAAATCCCGACCCCGCACCGGTTGAGAAAGGCACCACCGAGAAGGATCAGAAAAATCTGAATCGTACGGACCCAGCTTTAAAGACGGGTTACAACGAAAAGAATCCTACACAACCCCAGGGCGGTTTTACGGCCGACTCCCAAACAGAGGAATCAGCAGCTGCAAACGACAAGAGCGACGAATCTGAATAATGTTACAGGTAATAAGCCCGTGGGTTCCTGAATATTTATTCCACAGATCTCAAACAATTGAATTCGTTTCCGGGCGTTTAAAGGGAAATGGGTAGTTTCTTCCACGGGCTTTCATTAAAATCTGGTTTAATGATTGGTAATTTTCGAAGAAACTGCTGGCACTAGTTTTTGAAATATCATGCAAACGCACCCCAGACAATGAACACTCAACAACTAAAATTTCTGCAGCATAAAATAGCTGATATAAGAAGCGCCCTGTTCAGCAATGAGTCAGAAGCGGTTCTGAAACTGCCAACAAATATCATCAGTGCTTTAACAGTGGATGACGCAGGCCAGATCTGGTTTTCAGTGAACCCTCCTCAGCAAATGCTACAGGAGTTTGACCATGAGTTCCCCGCCAAGCTAAGGTTCTTCAAAAAGGGCAAGGAATATTTTCTCCATATTTCAGGCAAGGCATACATTATCAGTGATCCCGAAGAAATACAACATCTCGTGAGCCTTCCTGAAGATGTAAGAGAAGGTGCGATAAATAATAAATTTGTACTTCTCAAGATGAGAATACAAAAGGCAGAATATTTTGAACGTCATTCCCGGAATTCAGCCGCGGGATTCACAAGCTTTATCAGCAAAATGTTCAGCTGGTTGTTCGATCACAAGACAGGAACAAAACACGCACCGGTATTACAAGGCTCTGCCGCAGCCTAAGGACCCAGGCACGAAGATTAAAACAACCGCGAAACTGGATTTGTCACTCATACAAATCTCCCTGCGAAGCAAGGATCTCACGATATTTATTGAATACCCTGGTTTGCGAAATAAAGCCAACGAACCGTTTCTCTTTATTGAGTACGGGGATGTACCAGCTGTTTGTCATATCAAACTTTTCCATTGCAGCATGCATGTCCTGGTCTTCCTGCAGCACGGCCGGCGGCGTCTTGATGATCGACCGGATTTCAATGCGTTGGAAGTTTGCGGCATCAAATAGTTGTTGCTTTATATCGTGCAATTCGATGATGCCCACAAACTTTCCCTTATTATCTTCTACTGCAAAGATATTTTTACTGCTAAGCTTTATAATCTCAACAAGGTCACCCAGGTTTTTGTCAATACCTATGGTGGCATAGGTATCCTGCAACATTTCTGTGAAACTTATAGAAGTCAGAATGTTCTTCTCCTTCTGATGGGTAAAGATCTGCCTTTCCAAAGCCAGTTTTTTTATTTCCATGGAATAGGGCTCGTAATGTCTGACGATGAAAAAAGAAATGGCTGAAACGATCATCAGTGGAATAAAGAGTTCATACCCATTGGTAATCTCGGCTATCAGGAAGATGGCAGTCAAAGGACAATACATTACCCCGCTCAGCATTCCGGCCATGCCAACTATGGCAAAATTGCCAACCGGCAATTGAAACCAGGAGCTGGTATTCAGGAGCCTCGAAATAAAGAACCCGAGATATGACCCTGCAAACAACGAGGGTGCAAAGTTGCCGCCGTTTCCACCGCTGCCAATAGTAATGCCGGCTGCCAGCGGTTTCAACAGTACTACCACACCGGTAAACAAGATCATTTTCCACTCGTCTGAAAAGTAGGATAGCAATCGCGAGTTGTCTGGAATGGAAGGAGTGGCATCGGCCAGTTCCTTTATACTGTCATACCCTTCTCCAAATAACGGCGGGAAAAGGAAGTAAATGACCATGAGCATGATTCCTCCCAGCAATGCCCGCCAATAAACATTTATTTTCCATTGCTGCAATTTGTGCTCAACGTTTTTGAATGTTCTGGCATAATATAACGAACAGAAACCCGCGATCACCCCCAGTAAAATATAATAGGGCACATTGTTCGGATCAAAAGTTTGCTTGAGTTTGAAATTGAATAACAAAGCCTCCTGCAGAATTATCTTCGAACATAGCGCACCAATTACCGCCGAGATAATTAATGGAATGAAATAGCTCACTATGGATTCTACCAGTAAAACTTCGATCGCAAAGATAACCCCTGCAATGGGCGCATTAAAAACAGCAGCTATCCCTGAGGCTGCACCACATCCGATGAGCAGGGTCCGCTCGCGGTAATTCAGCTCGTGTATCCTGGCAACGTTCGAGCCTATTGCCGAGCCGGTGGCCACAATAGGTGCTTCCAGACCGACGGATCCACCAAGACCAACGGTTACAGAGCTGGTAAGGATATGCTGGTAAGTGTGTTTGAGTGGAATAACCGAAGAATTACGCGCGATAGCTTTCAGCACCATGGCTATCCCTTTGTCTATACGTCCGTGGAACACCACCCGTACTATCATTACAGTCGCCAGCAGTCCCAGTCCCGGGAATAACAGGTAAGATAATTTTGAAACAGGTATCTCTTCTATCGCAACCTGTAAATAATGGACAGTAGTTTTTAGCAACACTGCGGCAAGGCCAGACACAAAGCCCACAACGGTAGCAACGAACATTATATACTGAACCCGGTTGAGCCGTGTCGCGAGGTAGTGGAAAATCGCTTTGTATAGAGTTTTTGCTTCTCTTATTTTCATCTTTAGCTTCATCAGACCATGGCAAATGTAGCCCCGTTCAATGAAGTACCAATCATCATAATACACAAAAAGGCGGCCCTGAGGAATCAGGGCCGCGAGTCACATGAGAAAAATTCCAGTACCGCAAAATAGTTCCGGGAGCTTTCGCGGTATATTTTGAGAATTGCCCCGGAAAGATTTTATTCACCCGGTGCAGATGCGCCGGTATGAAAATTCTTTTATTCGTTTTTACACGTCACCTAACTATATTGCCTGGCAACATGTAAGGGACGATGATGAAAAATGCTGACCAGCAGATCAAAGATGTCCTGGTTGCGATGATTAAACCTGAACTCGGTTTCCTTTACATGCAGGTAAAGGGTGTTTCCGTTAAGCCCCCTGAATTTTACCAACCGGGCCTTAAGCATGCTCCAGAATAACTCGATGTCATCAACCGGTCCTTTTAATGCAATAGGTTTGGGGATCCCATTATGGATCCGGTATAATTTCAGGTTGTTGAAATCGATGATCGCATCATAGGAGGTCAGGTTATATTGCCTTGCATATTCCTGGTTTTTAGATCCTGCCGATTTGAGCCAGTCATACACCTCCTGCGGATCCGGGGCAGCGATCTTATGAGCCCTCAGATTATCCTTGTCTGTTTTCAGACCATATAATGCTTTTTTATAGACAATATCACTCGGTATCAGTTCACTCGGGGTCTCTGCCGGCATAAGATGGGCAAAAGCAGGCGTATTGATCAAAGATCTATCGGTTATGGGTAAGCGCTCATCACAGTGAAGTGAGATATGCGATCTTATCAGTTTAAGGTATGCATTTATTGTTATCCGGCTAATGCCGGTAATGCTTGCAATCTGGGTTGCAGTGAGGTCATCGCAGAATAATTTCAATAATTCCCGCACTTTCCTTTCAGAAATATGTGCACCTTTTAGATATCTGTTTTTCATGAAAGAAGTATTAGGTGGTGTAATTAATTAATTGCTGTTGATCATCTACGATAGCCTACGTAAATAAGCAACAATTTCAGCAAGACTGCTTGTTAAAGTTTTATAAGCGGTTAAACCCGGGGATGTGCGATTAATGAGCTTATCAAGTCTAGTAATTTAGTTGGATTTGAATATCAGGAAGGCGAATCAGGTTGTTTTTTGCCAGGAGAAGGCAGGAGCAAATGCCGGAAAAACGGAGCAACAAAGCCAGCAGAACGCCGGAACAGAACTTCTGAAACCAGTGCAGTAAAGAACCGCTCAGTGGGGTTAAAACGATGCGGGATATACCAGGTTGAAGCAGTGAATGGGAGTAAATTAGTACTCCAGGAGCTGCCTGATCCGCAGTGCAACCTTCGCCGGGCTCGGCAACATGGCCGCTTCGAGCCCAACATTCATAGGAACGGCAGGAAGATCCAGCGCACCGATCACTTCTACCGGTGCATCAAGGAAGCGGAAACACTGATGGCTGATGCGACCCGCAAGGGATTGCGCAAATGAGTTGCCTGCCTGTTCTTCCGTCAACACCATGCATTTGCCATGTCTTTGCACCACTTTGAATACCATTGCCTCGTCGAGCGGAAAAAGCGTACGCAGGTCAACAATCTCTACCTGTCCCGGGAACTGTGAAGCAGCTGCCAGGGCCCAATAAACCCCCATACCATAAGTGATGATGCAACAGGTAACTCCTTTTGCACCTGCCTCCGGGTCGGGGTTTAATACAATGGCTGCTTTGCCGAATGGTAGTATATAATCTGCACCCGGTTCAGGTTGCCTGGCATTTTCCGTTCCCGGCACCTTGCTCCAGTACAGGCCCTTGTGCTCAAGCATAACCACGGGATTCGGATCAAGGAATGCCGCCTTCATAAGCCCCTTCATATCTGCAGCATTGGAAGGATAAGCAATCTTGATCCCCTTCACTGCCAACAATAATGTTTCAATACATCCACTGTGATAAGGCCCGCCACCGCCATAGGCACCCACAGGTATTCTTATTAGTGTTTGAACAGGGAATTTACCGTTGCTCAGATAACAGGATTTTGCGATCTCGGTGACGAGTTGATTGAAGCCGGGAAATATATAATCTGCAAACTGTATTTCAACAATTGGCTTAATACCAGTTGCACTTAATCCCACCGTGCTGCCTATAATATAGGCCTCCTGTATGGCAGTGTTAAAGACGCGGTGATCACCAAATCTTTCAGCCAGTGTAGCTGCTTCGCGGAACACACCGCCAAGTCGTCTGCCAACATCCTGCCCGAAAAAAACAGCCTCTTCATTTTGCTCCATAATTTCCCGTATCGCAAACAGCCCGGCATCTACCATCATTACCGGTTTCGCGTCGGCCGGCCGGCGTTCTCCAACTTCATCCGTTACAGGTGTAGGAACAAAAACATGTGTGGAAACAGTGGCAGGATCAGGTTCAGGCGCCGCGCTGGCCCGGTTGAACTGTTCTTCCACCATTGTTATACAATCACTTTCTATATCGGCAATCAACAGGTCACTGATACCAGCTTCTCTAAGGCTGCCCAGCAACCTGGTCAATGGATCATTTTGCGCATGTTCAGCGAGGTCACTTGATGACCGGTAAAATTCCTTTCTTACACCGCTTGTATGATGCCCGAGAAGTGGAACGGATGCCTGGACCAACCATGGACCGCGATACGTTCTTACATCGTGGATAACGTCATGCATACAGTTAAACGCCAGTTGAAAATCGCTTCCATCTACCCTTATCCTTTTTATGCCTTTGAAACCTTCAACATAGTCGTAAGCATCCATGGCCCTTGCCTCCGCACTGCTTACACTGATCCCCCATTTATTATCCTGCACGAGGTAGATGATGGGTAGTTGCCGCAGCACAGCAAACTGGATGGCTTCACTCACCTCACCTTCTGTAATACTTGCATCGCCCAGTGAACAGATCACTATAGGTTTTTCCCGCGCTGGTCCACTCACCAGCTTCCCGGGCAGATATCTTTCGAGGTGTTGAATGCCCTGTGCCAGGCCGGTTGCGGGAATCACCTGCATGCCAGTGGCGCTACTCTGGTGAATGATTGTTGGTTTATCAGGACCGCGATAATTGGGATGACAATAATAAGATCTGCCGCCGGAAAAGATATCATCTTTCCTGGCGAGCAGCTGCAACATCAGTTCGTATGGAGTAAACCCCAGGCCCAGCAATAAACTATCATCCCGGTAATAAGGACTTACGAAATCGCATGGAAGCAATTGCAAAGCGGTAGCAAGCTGGATTGCTTCGTGTCCCCTGGAGGTTGAGTGAACATAACGACAAATCTGCCGGTTGGCTTCGTAAGTTTCTGCCATGGTTTTGGCAGTACACATAAGTGTATATGCTTTTATCAAAACTTCTTTGCCTACCATGGATAACATGATTAAGTGCTTTGCTAATCTACGCCATTATAACAACCTGCCTGGTAATTATACAAGAAGATCACTTAACAGAAAAAGGACAGCGAACTGTCCTTTTCAAGAATTTAGTGAGATGAAACCCGAACGGAAATTATTTCACCTCTATATTAAACAAACTTTCTTCTTCTATGAAACCTTCCAGTTCGTCACCAACTACACATTCTCCTACACCTGCGGGTGTGCCGGTGAATATGAGATCTCCTATGTTGATCGAAAAATAATTTGATATATAAGCAACAATCTTATCGAAGCTGTTGATCATCATTCCGGAGTTACCCTGCTGAACAAGCTCCTTGTTTTTATAAAGGCAGAAATTAATGTCCTTCTTATTTTTTATATTCTGAAAAGGGATCCATTTACCAACAGCAGCGGAGTTGTCCCACGCTTTGGCTTTTTCCCAGGGAAGGCCTTTTTCTTTCAGTTCATTCTGGATGTCCCTCGCGGTAAAGTCTATACCCGCAGTAATAGCATCATAGTATTTGTTGGCGAAACGGTCCTGGATGTATTTTCCGTTTTTTGAAATGCGAAGTACAAGTTCACATTCATAATGGAGTTCGTTGGTAAATTCGGGATAGTAGAACGGTGTATGTGTCTGAAGCAATGCACTCTTGGGCTTCATAAAGATCACCGGTTCATCCGGTACTTCATTACCAAGCTCCTTAGCATGTTCAACATAGTTACGGCCGACACAAAATATTTTCATATTCAATAAGGGTTTATCTGTAATGACAGTTTAAAGGTTATTACCTGGACAGGTATGTGGGGAATCGCATAGGTTCATTGAATATCAAAACATTAGTCCGTTACGCTAATTACTGCGAAAATAAAGATTCAAATTAACAATTCATAGTTTAAAATCCAATTTATTAACCTCAGTCATTGTGCGTTCTATACCTGTTGAGATAAAGCTTTCAATTGCTTCGACGCTTTTTTGTAACTTAAGGTTAACAACCGGAAGTTCTGCTTCTGTCCATTTGCCCAGCACAAAATCTACCTGCATACCTTTTGGATAATTATTACCGATGCCATAGCGAAGCCGCGGGTATTTATCTGTCAGAAGCATCTCCTGGATGCTTTTCAGGCCATTGTGCCCCGCATCGCTTCCTGAACCACGTAAACGCAGCTTATTCAAAGGCAAGGCAATTTCATCTACCAGTACAAGGATGTTTTCTATCGCGATCTTTTCCTTTTCCATCCAGTACCGCACTGCTTTACCGCTGAGGTTCATATAAGTGGTCGGTTTGATAACAATGATGGATTTACCTTTCCACTTCAGCGTAGCAACATCTGCAAGTCTTCCGCTCTGGAAACTTCCGTTGTGTTTTTGAACAAAGGCGTCAGCGATGTCGAACCCAATATTATGCCTTGTTTTTTCATATTCTGAACCAATATTGCCCAGGCCCACAATTAAGAACTTTGACATCTCAGTTGTTTGATATTCTGATAAAAATAATAATAAAAAGGAAATTCTATCCCAACCTGTCACGGTAATGGATGAACGAAAACAGCCACGTTTTGTATGTATCTACATATAATAAAATCCAGGCACAAAAAAGCCCGGCCTGAGCCGGGCTTTTATTAATAAACTTAACTGATTATTTTTTTGCGGCTGGCTTGGCGGCAGCAGCGGCTGGTGCGGCCTTGGCAGCTGCGGCGGCTGGTTTAGCACCGGCTGGAGCGGCTTCAGCTTCCTGTTTCAGCACACGGGTCATAACCACGGATGCAATCGGAATACGTGGAGAGTTAAGGATCTCTACATTATCCAGGTTCACATCTTCTACACGAATGTTACCATTCAGTTCGAGGTTAGTAAGGTCTACCTCTATGTTTTCTGTCAGGTGTTTGGGAAGCGCTTTAATTTTCAGGGACTTGATCTTGGTGATCAGTTTACCACCAGCTTTTACACCGGCAGCAGCTCCTGTAAACCTGATAGGAATTGTAGCAATAACGGGCCTGTCTTCCACCAGTTCCATAAAATCAACATGGGCCAGTTCGTCACTTACCTTGTTAAACTGGATGTCTTTCAGAATACAACGGTAAGTTGTACCCTCAACTGTTAAGTCTGCTAACTGGAACTCCGGAGTGTAAACAAGGTTTTTGAAAGCCTTGGCTGGAGCAGAAAAATTGATCTCTTTTTCGCCGCCGTAAATTACACCAGGCACGAGTTCCTGAGAGCGAAGTTGGCGGGTGGCTTGTTTCCCGGTTCCGGTCCTCAGTTGACCCTCGATTGTAATTGTTTTCATTGTTTTATAATTGATTTTTAGTTAACGATTTTCTCAACGATTCCGCAACTGGCTATGAATAAACAGGCTGGTTATGCTCCTGTTCTCATAGGCGTTCCTGATTGCTATCGCAAACAGTTCAGCAACACTGAGAATCTTGATTTTTGATGATTCCTGCCGCAGCGGGATCGTATCGCAGACCACCAGTTCTTCCAACACGCTGTTCTCGATGTTTTTATAAGCGTTTCCGCTCAAAACCGGGTGCGTACACAGTGCTCTCACACTGTTGGCTCCCTTATCTTTCAGCAAGCCGGCTGCTTTTGCAAGCGTTCCGCCAGTATCACAGATATCATCAATAAGAACTACTTCCCTTCCTACCACATCTCCGATAACGACCATACTCGCAATCTCATTGGCTCGTTTGCGGTGTTTGTCGCAAATCACCATTTCGGCATTGAAATATGAGGCCATTTCCCGGATCCTGTTTGCGGATCCTACGTCAGGGGCCGCAAAGGTAAGGTTTTCCAGCTGAAGTTGCTGTATATAAGGGATAAAAATGGCAGAACTATCCAGGTGGTCAACGGGGATGTCAAAATAACCCTGGATCTGGGGTGCATGCAGGTCCATGGTGATCACCCGGTCGGCTCCGGCGGCTACCAGCATATTGGCCACGAGCTTTGACCCGATGGCCACCCGTGGTTTGTCTTTCCGGTCCTGACGTGCGTATCCGAAATATGGGATCACGGCAACTACTTTGTAGGCTGAGGCCCGGCGGGCGGCATCAATCATCAGGAGCAGTTCCATGATGTTTTCAGCGGGAGAAAAGGTACTCTGAACAAGGAAAACCATGTCGCCCCTGATGCTTTCCTGGAACACCGGTTGTATCTCACCATCGCTAAAATGCGAAATGGTGACTTTCCCGAGGGTGCCACCAAATTTTATCGCGATTTTTTCAGCAAGGTATTGCGAACCTGTACCCGAAAATATTTTTACCGTTTTTTCCATGCCGCTTTTGAATATCCGGCGAAGATAAACCGAAGCGGTTGATTCAGGAATAATCGGGAAAAGAAAATTCAACCTGTTAATCCACTACAAGATCATATATAGATATCACGCATATCCACGCTGCCAGGCATCACACCTGGTTCTCAGCAGAGAGATGATTCCTTTATGATCTGCCTATTTGGTTACAGACAACATGACCTGGTTGCCGGAATTTAGCATTGCGGTTTTCCTGCTGTCAACGGTGTTTACTTTAGCAATCGTTTTCTTTGGATTGATTGCATAAAAGATGGCCGAACAAATAAAAATGGAGAAGAACAGTGCAACAAAATACATTCCGATACAAAAAAGAAATGGCTGGTAACCACCAATAGCAGCGAGTGTAGATTTGTGTTTCATAGCAGGGATTTAGTGTTTTTAAAAGGATTGGAATTTGGAACATGTTTCTAACGCCGGATAAACAAGTTTATTTCGTTAAAAACTGTTACTGACATAAAAATAGCAGTTGGTATTGATTCCTGCAATCGCAAAACTACTTGATGGGACCAGCGATATTTACGGTGTGAGCCTTTTATCTTGCTAAAATCTCCTTATTTCTTGTTTTAAAGACGTTGGTACGTGCGCAAACCGACCTTATCATTGAGGCATGGACACACCACACCGTAGTATCAGGGATTGGGCGCCGGACGACCGGCCCAGGGAAAAACTACTGACCAAATCGGCCGCGAATCTTTCCGATGCCGAACTCGTCTCGATCCTGCTCAAATCAGGCACGCCAAAGAACTCCGCTCTCGAACTTGCCCGCCAGGTAATGGCACTGAGTCAAAACAATCTACAGGAACTGGGTAAACTATCCGCGAAAGAGATCATGCAGGTAAAAGGAATAGGATCCGCCAAAGCTGCTACCCTGGTCGCAGCCCTTGAACTTGGTAGACGCCGTCAATCAGGGGTTTCACTGGAAAAACTAGTCGTTAAAGACAGCAGCGGAATGGCCAAATACCTGCAGGCAATGCTCAAAGATTACCAGCAGGAAGTGTTTGGAGTAGTATTTTTAAACCGCTCGAACCGGGTAAATCATTTCGAAATCATCAGCAAAGGCGGCATAACCGGAACTGTCGCTGACCCGAGGATCATTCTGAAAAAAGCGCTTGAAGAAGACGCTGTAAGCCTTATACTTTGTCATAATCATCCATCAGGCAGCATCCGGCCAAGCAGGGCAGATGAGGAACTTACCGCAAAAATCAAGGAGGCAGCCCGTTTTCTCGACATCAAAATACTCGATCACATTATAGTAAGCGAATACGGCTATTACAGCTTTGCTGATGAAGGTATTATATGAGATAAGGAGCATGACCGTTTTTCGTATCGCCATTGAAAATGTACTCCCAGCGTTTGCGGACTGCACTGATTAACACTATTACGAAAAGGGTACTGATAAGCCGGTTGCGAATTTTGTGATGAAGCCGGTTGCCAAACTTTTCTGATAAAGCCGGTTGCCAACTTTTCTGATGAAGCCGGTTGCGAACTTTTCTGATGAACCTGGTTACTAAGCCTGCGCAGTCGGGCCACCAAAGTTCAGTGGCAACTGCACTTCTTCCAGGTCCTGGATCTTGCCGTTTGCCGCTTCGAAACGCTGCACGTTATCGTTAAGTGCTTTCATAAATCGTTTTGCATGCTGCGGAGTGAGTATTATCCTCGATTTCACCTTGCTTTTTGGGGTACCGGGCATTACGTTTACAAAATCAATCACGAATTCCGCATGAGAGTGGGTGATGATTGCCAGGTTTGCATAGGTACCTTCTGCTGTTTCCTCCGAGATCTCGATATTGATTTGATTTTCTGCCTGGTTTTGATTCTGCATGTTGCCGGTTTTATTCGAAGTTAAGGGTGGATTTGATAAAAATGAATTTATCCCTGTGAAAGGGTGCGCTCTTTGCTTGCATCTACCCAAAAATAATGACCGCCCCTGAAAAGAGACGGTCATTAAGATTTCATTTTTATTGGTAACCGGGTTTGTATTAATCTACATCCCAGAATAACCGTGAAGTAAATACATTGATAGTTCCCTGTTCTTTTACATTAACTCCATTGCTCGCTTCTTCTCCCTGTGGATAATACAACCTGACGGGCGCGACTGCATTGGCAGCAGCGGATGCCGACTTTGGAATAGCAGGAAAATTGTTCTTCCGATATTCAGCCCAGGCTTCAAAGCCGCCTATGTTAGCCAAAGCCAGCCATTTCTGTTGCCAGATTGCTTTCAGTTTGTCGGGAGAAGCAGTATAGTCGGCCAGGTCCTTACCACTCGTTAACAGTGTTGTGGCGGCAGTACTTGCAGTACCTGTATAACGGAATGATTCACGAACGCCCTGCTCATAATAAGACTGAGCGGTTCCGGTCAGCGTTACCCCGGCAGCATATCTTTCTTTTGCTTCTGCCAGCAGGAAGAAACTTTCCGCGGCTTCGAAAAGTACCACTGATTTATTGAACTGTCCACGCTGAATAACGGATGGCCCGAGTGGTGATGTGTTCTGAGACAGGTAACCTGAAGATGCACCGAATGGTACAGCTTTATAGTTTGACATCACTTCCGCATTGACACTTACGCCCGGTGTGCTGCTTTCACCGCCCACTGCATAAAACATTTTCTTAAGCCTGAAGGTATCACCCGTGCTGATCATTTGTTGAAAAAGGAATTCAGTCGGACGTGGGTAACGGCCCAATGCCTGTGTTGTTCCAGTTGCGGTGTAACCCCACTGGTTATAAATTGGATTGGTTTTGCCCTCTGACCCAACATATCCCGGGTTAGAAGTAACATCAAATCCCGCAGCTAAAAAACCTTCTGGGGCCGCAGCTGCTTTGTTAATTTCTGCAATGATATATGGAGCCCTGCCTGCTACGCGGGTCTGTCTCATTAGGATCCTTAGCTTAAGACTGTTTGCAAACCTGATCCAGTTTGCGGTGTTTCCTTTCATGATGATGTCTGAACTACTGCCTACCGCTGTAAATGCATTGGCCCGAAGATCGGTTATAGCTGTATCGAGCACTTTGATCAGATCTTCATAAATGAATTTTTGATCATCAAATTTTGGCGTTAAGCTGCCGGTTCCTTTCAATGCGTCCCGGTAAGGAATATTTCCATAAACATCTACCAGTTGCTGATAGATATAAGCTTTCATTACTTTAGCAGGACCTTTCATAAAAGGCTGTCCCTGCTCGTCTGCATTATCAATCACAAACTGGAAATCATTGAGGATATCATACCAGTTGTCCCAGTAGTTGAAATTTGTGTTATTGAATATATACTGGAACTGAGATCCACTGATGATATAAGTGTTTGACTGGGTCCATTGCCCGCTCCAATAAGAACCCAGCTCATTTGGTCCAATGGTACCTGCAGTTCTGTTCGCACCCGATGTAAAAACATAGTTGGGTGTTGCAATAGGTAACTGGTTAGGATTCGTGTTTATATCCAGCCATTGTTTTTTACAACTACTGAACGCTGTTGCCACAATGGACAGCGATAACAATATTTTATTAAACTTCATAACGTTGTAATTAATTGATTATTTAAAAGTCAGATTCAGGTTAATTCCAATCTGGCGTACCGGCGGTGTCTGAGAAGTGTTACTGATACCTAAACCATTGCCTGTTGTGAAACTAAACTCCGGATCCACAAAATCATTCTGAGAATCGACTATCGTAAATAAATTGCGACCATACAGAGCGATGCTTGCATCAGCGATGAATTTGGTCTTTACAAGTAATCTTTGTGAAAAGTTATAAGAAAGGTTTATATCACGCAGTTTGATGAACCACGCCGGGACAGTGAAATTTTCTGTGATCAGCCTGTAATGATCCACCCAAAGTGAATACTCAGCTTCCTGCACGTTTACGCTTGTATTCTCAACAAATTTGCCGGTTCCGTCATCATAAGATGAATTAGGAAACACATGAGGAGCCCTGTTTTCTGTCCAACCGCCTGAACCGGTGAAAGTCATCTGGCGACCGAGGTCACTATAGATCACGTTACCGCCGCGGTATTCAAAAGTAGCTGCCAGTGAAATTGTTTTGTAATTCAATTTAGTGCCCCATCCCATGATCTTGTTTGGCAAAGCCCTTCCGAGATCTTTCAATGGACCATTAGAGATCGGGTAGCCTGTAGTTCTGTTAACGATCACACGGTTTGTTACCGGGTCACGAACATATCCAACTGCCTTGATTCTTGGGAATGATTTTTCATCAGTTACATAAGATCCTGCATAGGTATAACCGCTGGATTGAAACTCGGTAATACCAGGATAAATATCTATAACCTTATTGTCATTTGTTGAGTAACGGAAACTCAGCTCCCAGTTAAAATCTTCACCCCGTATCACCTGGCCCCTGATATCGGCTTCATAACCCCAGTTCTTTGTTTCACCAACGTTTAATCTCAACTGGGTGTACCCGGTTGAAGACGGAATAGCTGCCGGGATCACCCCATCGGTAGTTTTTTGTGTGTAATAAGTGAAATCAATGTTGATACGGTTATCTACCAACTGAAGTTCTGTTCCAACCTCGAAAGAAGCAACTTTTTCCGGTCTGAGGTCATCAGCAGGAAGCAGATTACCAACAGAGATACCGACCGTGTTACCATAAGGGAAGCCCGGAGCGTTCGGATAAGATCTGTCAAGACCGTAGATGGGAATGTTATCAGAAACGTTCTTACTGTATCCTGCGCGGACCTTGGCATAATTTAATATGTTGCTTTTGATAGCGGGCAATATTTCTGTAACGTTCGCTGAAACGTCTACCCCGTAGTAAGGATAGGTATACAGATCAGTTGATCTTGAAGGCTTGTAAAACTTAGACGTTCCATCATACCTCACGGAACCGTGAAGGAAAATCAACTCTTTCCAGCCAACCAACAAGTCTGCATAGTAACCAAATTTTCTATACTCAGTAGATGATTCTCCACCACCAAGTTCACCCTGGCGGTTTGCTACGTTGTAAACATCCGGAACCACGATAGACCCAGAGCTTACTTCTACCACTTTAGTTTTCCTGTCATAAGCCGAGAAACCAAGTAAACCTTTTGTAGAAAAGTCTCCGAAGTCTTTTTCTGCCTGTATCTGAAACTCATTATTAACAATGTTCTCTACCTCTGTAGCATCATACACGCTACCAGCCAGGTCAGTTACAGTACGTGTTATACCAGATCCATCGTCCTGGTCAAATGCCGGTGGAACCTTTGCCCCGGTTTTCGCATACTGGGTGTAGTTATATTTACCAACCGTGTTTTTGCGATTACGGGTGTTGTTCATTATTCCAAGCTTGTTATATAAATTTAACCAGCTTGCGATTTTGTAGTTCAACTCCACATTACCCTGGAAGTTTGCATCGCCGTAGTTCTGACGGTCGTTGTCCAGTCGGAAGTATGGATTGGTGAAATAGTCATTGTAATAAGCATCAGGACTTGCAAACTTGTTCGTTTTCCAGTCGCGGAGTTCAGACAAAGGAATGTGTGCGGCCTGGTTGATTGATTCGTTGTAGAAGTCGAAAGTTGTACGATCATAACTTGCCTGAACATAAGCAAGATTGAATCCGGCACGAAGTCTTCCGGCTTCTGTTGTTGCGGCCAATCTTACACCTGTACGCCTGCTTTTATCTTCCGGAACAACACCTTCAGCAAGATTGTTTTCAAGCGATAAGTAAAAAGTGCTGTTTTCACTTCCTGCACTGATCGAAAGCTGGTTGTTGGTTGTTATACCGGTATTCCAGATTCTCTTTCTTTCTCCGTCAATAGCGGAATAAGGGAGGTTATAATATGTGCCATCCTGTAACAAACGGCCGGCTGGTCTCATACTTCCATCGAAACGATCACCGAACTGCTGATTTTCATAAGATCTCCAGTTATCCTTCATACGGGCAAGATAATCTGACTTCCAACCCGCTGCACCAAAGCTGGTAGCGTAATGTGATCCACTTCCGTATTGGTCCTGGAAATCTGGTAAAAAGCTGATTGTTTCAACGTTTGTTGCATTGGAGTAGGTAACCCTCGCCTTGCCTTTGGTACCTCTTTTGGTAGTGATTACAAGTGCACCGTTTACACCGTCTGAACCGTAAAGTGTTGCAGCCTGTGCACCTTTGAGCACAGAAACATTTTCGATATCGTTTGGATTCAACAGATTCAGCATGGTTGATGAACCGGGAGGCATTGGCAAACCATCGATTACAACAAGCGCATCATTGTTACCGGTCATTGAACGGTAACCCCTGAGAACTATTTTCACGGCCGGATCAACAGAGTTGTTGACATTAAATACGGCAAGACCGGCAACCTTTCCCGACAAGCTCTGTGCTAATTGTGGTGAACGACCAACAGTTATGTCTTCGTTGTTCACTTTTGCAACAGAATAGCCGAGTTCACGTGGCCTTCTGCGGATTCCCTGGGCCGTAACGATTACTTCATCAATTAAACTTTCTGTTTTGGAAAGATTTGCATCGAGCGTAGAGGAGCTACCAACCGGTAATTCCGTCTGTCCATAGCCTATCGCTGAAAACACAAGTACGTCGCCGCTCTTTGCTGCTATTTTGTACCGTCCTTGTGCATCTGCGGATGACCCTGTCGAAGAATTTTTGATTTTTACTGTCGCGTAAGCAATCGGAGTGCCCGCCTCATCTTTAATTTGGCCGGAAATGGTCCCGGCCTGGCCAAATGCCAGACTGCACAGGCAGACCAGCATTGCCAAAAGCAATGGAATTTTTCTCATGTGATTTGTTTGTTTTGACCGTGTGAACTGGAATGTGACGCTGAAAATTAAGAGAATTGAAAATCAAAAAAAAAATAAATTAACAATTCGTTAAATCACAAGTCAACGTTTCAAACCAAACCGCTGCATTGCCGTTTAAATTAGTGGCCCGAAACAAGCACTTCTTGATCGTGCTCAATAAAGTGTTGATAATCATACCCGTAATTAGGTGATCGGGATCAAAAAATTGGACAAACTTATCATGAATTTCCATTCAACCCTAATTCACAATTATTAAATGACTGTCAGGTTCGTCGAAGGTTTTCTAACCTTTCGTATAAACACTATCAATTTTTATAGTGTTTTGCCCGATTTTTGAAGGATATTTCTTTCTTTAATGCAAAATTACTGGCGGGCAATTTCGAGTACTTTTACTCGAAACAAGTTGTCTTGAGGGGCCAAAAAAAATTTAAAATTTTTTTTCAGGCAGGCCCTGAATCCGGCTTTTTCGGACGTTTTTGTCAGGTCCAGGTGCCGGATTTTGGGACACTCCATTTCCCGTACTATTATTCCGGCAGGGAAAAAGTAGTAAACGTATACCGGTTCGACTAACGATTGTTAGTTCCACGAATACATCACCTGCACTTTGATGTCCGTTTTTTGAGAGCGGTTAAGCTTGTCGAGGCCTGATCCAATCGTTGTGCCTGCAGGATACAATAACTCTCCATACTTCAGCCAGATGACAAGGCCCTTAATATTCCAACGACGAATTACCGGCTCAAGCCGCAGATTGACATAATATCTCCAGCCGGTTTCAAAAAAACCGGGAATACTTGTGTCGAACAGCGGACCGTTTTCATAAGCATAAATGCGCGCATCGTAATCGTCCATATCAAAATACTGCAGTCGCAGACTACCCGACACCCAGCCTTTCGGCGGTTTCCAGACGAGGTCCGAAAAGCCCAGGAAACCCTTTTTCGGAAATGGTTTCCCGGCGTCGCCGTACCAACTCAGCGCAACCCTCGATCGGAAAAGCATCCCACCGGTAAGTTCCTGTGAGAATTGTAGCCGCCACTCTTTCCTTGAAATAAACGACATCTGCGGGTCGCGGAGCATGGACCCGGAGACATTCAACAATTTCTGTTCGTTCGAATACCTGGTATAAAGCTCAACCCGCTTGTTTGGTTTATGGATCACATGGATCAGATATCCCCTGCCTCTTGAAGGTGCATCCGAGTTAAACCGCAACCAGGGCGAATCAAAAAAATCACTGTACACGTTTACGACCCACCCCATAGCCGGCCGGAAAGCAATCCCGGCATAAAGCCCTATTTCATTTGATGGTGTACTGTTTTCAGTAAACGAACTGGCGGCCAGGGTTTGATAAGCTTTATGCAGGTTCCGGTAGACGAGAGAAACATCGAGTTTGCGGTCCAGTGCGATCAACAAACCATGTAAAAAGGCGGGATTCCGGTTTCGATCAATGGCTATCTCCCCATAACTGTGAATGTTACGGAAAGTATAGCTATAATCCACGCTGTAATTGGACCATCGGGCCCCGTTTATTCCATAGAGATCATACGGCTTCTCCTGGGGCCTGAGTGGCAGACCGAATTTGTAGTGTATCGTGTTGAAGGAAATATTACCCTGTCTGAAGCCGTATTTCATGACAAGGCCGCCGGCAAGGGCCGTGAGATTTTTCCGTTTCCCCAGTTCGAGTTCTGTGCGGTGATACCCGGAGCTTCCAAACGAACTTACAAATTCCCCGCTGGCATCGCGGTCAAGCGTGGATGTCAGTCGCCGGTATGAAAAAAAAGCAGTGAGCGAATATCGCTTTGCCTGCAATGTGATACCAGCTCCCCGGTTAAAATTGTATTCACCAGCTGAACGATATGGCTTGAGGACCTGACCCTGCCTTTTGGTAAGCATTGCATCTGCGTTTTTCCTTAGACCACTGCTTTGCCAGTGAATGAGCCCCTGTCCCATGCTGATCGTATAGTCGCCGAGGGCAAGCGCCCGGATAAAACCCTGGGTTCTCAGAAAGATGTGGTAAGAATAAAAATCGAACCCTGCTTTCTGTTTACCCTTAAAAAACTGTTCGCCCGCGTCCTTATCACCGGTCAAACCATATTGAAACAGGTTCTTATAATTGTATTGATACCGGGCAAGTAGTCGCATGGGACTGCCGGTATATCCTCCTGACCCTGTATCGGCTTTCAGATACCCGGCTGACCGCTGCGGTACAACAGCACTTCGCAACAGGAAATTACTTTTTCCTTTATTGAGCATTGCAGCAATATTCTTTAACACGGGCTCCGCCTGGTTGAGTACCACAAAAGGCAAAACCTTCTTTATCGTTTCCAGGTCCCAGCCGGGAACGGCTTGTAGCTCATAAAGACTTATCAATCTACCCAGTAGCAACCGGTATCTCAAAAGCTGAAGTATCTGCAGGTCCGTGAGTATGCGCAGTTCACGGAATGCGTTTTCATCCGCGGTGTTGATAGCTATAGGATGTTTCCGAAACTCGTTCAGCGTTAGTAAATAACCATCATCTTCAACCTCATCTTCGGTTCCGGTTGCCTGCGCCTCAAGCATCATCTCTTCATGCATCGTCAGTGTTTTTTGTTCCTGCGCCAAACCTCCAGCGTGGATCAAAACAAAGATCGTTGTGATAAAACTGAACGCCGTCCATCTCACGGACCTCAAACCGATATCCATGTCACTTACCTTTTTCTTTCATGAAACAAACCAGGAGGGATGGAGTAAAACCAAGATCCGGATGGTAACTACCGGATATACCTAACCGAATACTTCCGAAAACCCAATCTACCCCCGCAAAAGGCTGCCCTACATCGGTATTGAAGCCGCCGCGAACACCTAAACTGGCAATAAAACGGTATTGTAATGCAAACATGACATTGACGATCTTGCCAGTTTCCTTCCATAACTCACCGGCTATGAAACATTTTTCAGAGATCTCATACCCCATTCCCATTTTGTAAACAGATGCATATTGTTCCGTCTTGCCGGGTCCGAAGAAAACAGGTACGGGGTTGATGGCGTGGATACCTGCATGAAGTTTTTCCGTGAGTTGCCAGATCAACGCAACGTCTGCTGAGTAAGTGGATGCTGAACCATAACCGGAAATACTGATCCGGTGATAATTGAAGCCGATGCCAAGCCTGATCTTCCCAAGATCGCGACCGTAGCTGAGCGAAGCTGATGACTCACTGAACCCGGAGAACCCGGAATGGTTCATCTTTAACGCTATGTTGCCATTTGTTGCGGCGTGTGCAATCACCAGATGATACTTGCTCAGCTCTTTCAACATGAACCTTCGCTCACTATAAATGCCAGCGCTGAAACCCTCCGCCCCTGCTGAAGCCGCGGGATTGTTTGCAAGACAAAATACATCAGTAAAATTTTCGCTGAAGGCCCCTGCCCCACGATCGGTGAATGCCAGGGGAGAACGCACGGATTGTGCAACCGCAAGCGGTTGTAAGACGCCAGCGCAAAAGAAAATGAGCATCATCCTCAACAAAAATCCGGTCCACCACAATATCATCTGCACGACTGCTTTACTAAAGAAAAGTTTTCATCCCGGTATGCAAATACCTGAAAACTTTTTTCAGTAAGCTGTCATTTTTCTCATTGACAGTTCAAAAGTTTTAACTAATCCTGACACATGGTCAAATTTTAGGGAATCTATTCCAAATGGAAATATACCTTTGCGAAATGGAAATTTTAGACGGTGTACTCACGTCCCAGGCTATAAAAGACGAGCTTAAGATCAAGGTGGCGCAGCTTTCAAATGAAGGAAAAAAAATACCTCACCTGGCAGCTGTCCTGGTTGGGAACAACGGCGCCAGCGAAACATACGTCGGCTCAAAGGTGAAAACCTGTGAAGAGATCGGGTTCAAAAGTACCCTTATCCGCCTCGAGGAAGATATCACGGAGAACAGGTTGTTATCTATTATAGACGATCTGAACCTTGACTTTGATGTTGATGGCATCCTAGTTCAGCTGCCGTTGCCAAAACACATCTCGGATGAAAAAGTGATCAATGCTATAGATCCGACAAAAGATGTGGACGGATTTCACCCGGTGAATGTCGGTAAACTGGTACAGGGCCTGCCCGGTTTTGTATCCGCAACGCCCTACGGAATAATGCTTTTGCTGGCTCATTATAAAATCAATACCGCGGGTATGCATGCGGTGGTAGTCGGCAGAAGCAATATTGTGGGTCGCCCTATGAGTATCCTGCTGAGTGCGAACACAAATCCAGGAAACTGTACCGTAACCCTTTGTCATTCCCACACCAAAAACCTGAAAGAAATTTGCCTTAGCGCAGATATCATTGTTGCGGCTCTCGGAAAGCCAGAGTTTGTAAAAGCGGATATGGTTAAAGAAGGCGCCATCATAATCGATGTGGGCATTACGCGCGTAGCGGATGCTACGAAGAAAAGAGGCTATGGCATCAAAGGTGATGTTGAGTTTGCGACCGTTTCACCTAAGAGCAGCTATATCACGCCGGTGCCCGGTGGTGTAGGTCCTATGACCATCGCAGCGCTGATGACCAACACTTTTAAGGCCTGCCAGCAAAAACATGGATAAGCAGATATGCGTTGATCAAGGGAGAAGGCCATTAGAATTAAGCGGAACGCCGTAAGCGTTAAAGGGAATACTTAGTTAAAGGGAATACTTAGATAATGAATGTTTGTGCGAATAATGCAGTGATGAGCGAACTGACCGAAATATTAACAAAGGTTCAGCTTCCGGTGATGGAAGCTTTTTATACTATACAGGGTGAAGGATTTCACCAGGGAAGAGCCGCGTACTTTGTAAGGCTCGGGGGTTGCGATGTAGGCTGTTTCTGGTGCGATGTAAAGGAAAGCTGGGATGCCGGCAAACATCCTTTACTGGATATTGATTCTATTGTTAGTGAAGCAGCCGCTTACCCGGGCCGACTGGCAGTTATCACGGGTGGTGAACCACTGATGCATGATTGTGGCCCGCTGACCAAAGCACTCCACGAAGCCGGTTTTGAGACAAATATCGAAACATCAGGGTCAAGCCCTTTAAGTGGTGATTGGGACTGGATCTGTCTTTCCCCAAAAAAATTCAAGTCCCCTTTGCCCGAAATCATGCCCCTGGCCAACGAACTGAAAGTGATTATCTATAACAATTCGGATTTTGAATGGGCCGAACAACATGCAAAGGCAGTTTCGCCAGAATGCAAACTGTTTTTGCAGCCGGAATGGTCGAAGTCAGCGCAAATGACGCCTTTGATCATCGATTATATCAAGCGGAATCCGAAGTGGGAATTTTCGCTCCAGCTGCATAAATACATAAATGTCCCTTAAAACTGCCCCCGGGATGCCCAGGTGCAAGCGTGTTTGACAACTTTCAGGACCTGGAACTCATCTTCCTCAGATATAATATCTAATATTGGTTCACTAATCCAAACTCATGTCGGGCAATCCTCGAAAATACCTGCTGCTGATCTCCACCCTTTTGTTTGCCCTGGCATTGCAGGCGCAATATTACCCTGAAAAAATCGGGAAAAAAGCCATGACGCTTTACCGCCAGGGTCTCGAAAAAGCCAATGACGGAAATTTCAAGGAAGGCATTCAGCTTCTTGAGAACGCGGTTAAGCTCGACCCAAAATTTATGGACGCCTACCTGTCGATCGCCGGGATGTACGGCGAACTGAAAAACTACCAGGCCTCGATCGACAATTACCTGAAAGCGAAATCCATTGACGCTGAATATTTCCAGGATTACAATCTCCCCTATTCGATCAACCTGGCAGGCCAGGGCGAATTTGAAAAAGCAATTGCAGCTATCACCGACTTTATCAATATCCCAGGCCTCAATGAAAAGAGCCGGCTCGCAGCGGAATACCGGCGGAAGAGTTTCCAGTTTGCAGTCGACTATTCAAAACAAAAACCACTGGGCGACTATAAATTCGAACCAAAAAACCTCGGAGATAAGGTAAACAGCAAGGTCTCAGAATATTTTCCCACCCTAACCATTGATGGAAAGGAACTGGTCTTCACCCGTCGCGTCGGCAATACGAACGAAGACTTTTATACCGCCTCCAGGAGCGATACGTCCTGGAGCGCCGCTGCCGCCCTCCCCGGCCAAATAAATTCACCGTCTAACGAGGGAGCACAGAACATCTCGCAGGATGGTCAATGGCTGATCTTTACCGGCTGCAATTTTCCCGAAGGACTGGGAAGCTGCGACCTCTATATTTCTTATCTCACCAATAATGGTTGGAGCAATCCTGAAAATCTTGGTAATAAGATCAATACGGAAGCCTGGGAAACTGCACCTTCCCTCTCACCCGATAAACGTGACCTCTACTTCACCAGTAACCGTCCCGGTGGATTTGGCGGCTCAGACATATATATCAGCAGGAGGCTGCCAAACGGCACCTGGAGCGAACCACAAAATGCGGGACCGGAAATCAATACTGCGGGCGACGAAAGTTGTCCCTTTATCCATGCCGATAACCAGACATTATATTTCACTTCGAGCGGTCACCTGGGTTATGGTGGTGAAGATCTGTTCCTGGTCCGTAAACTTCCCGGAGGCGCCTGGTCGAAAGCGACCAACCTCGGGTACCCGATCAACACGATTGAAAACGAGGGAAGTCTCTCCATTGCCGCAGATGGAAAAACCGCTTATTATGCATCGGACCGCAGTGATAGCCGCGGGGGCCTCGACCTCTATACTTTTCAGTTGCGCGATGATATCCGGCCTGCCCGCACATTATGGATAAAAGGAAAAGTGTATGACAAAAAAACAACCAAAGGTTTGCCTTCATCTGTCGAGCTTACAGACCTTGCCACCCAGCAGACACTGAGCAGCATCCAGACCGATGGTACCGGCAGTTATCTCATCACACTTCCTGTCGGAAAAGATTATGCGTTCAATGTGAACCGGCGCGGTTACCTGTTTTTTTCAGAAAATTTTTCACTCACCGAAAAATCACCGGATTCCACCTACAATATCGATATACCTCTTCAACCCATAGAGACCAATGCTACCATCGTACTAAAGAACATCTTCTTTGATGTAAACAAGTTTGTGATCAAACCGGAATCGTATTCCGAACTCGACAAAATTGTTATGCTGCTGAAGGAGAATCCAACACTTGCTATCCAGATCGATGGGCACACCGATAATGTTGGAAAGGCAGCTGATAACCTTAAACTTTCCAATGACCGTTCAGAAGCGGTGGTAAAATACATCGTCTCCAAAGGAATTCCTTCAACCCGTTTATCTGCAAAAGGTTTTGGCGCTACTGTTCCCGTTGCGGATAATAGTACTGAAGCCGGCAGGGCACAAAACCGAAGGACCGTGTTAAAAGTTATCAGCAAATAATGTTGGTGTTTTGACGATTTAAATCAGCTGATTCCACTGGTTACAGCACATTAATGATTTGTATTTTTTCCTGTAAAGAAACAGGATATGAATCCAGATCTGATTTTTCAACTGGCGCTTTGCCAGGTTCCCTATATAGGTCCCGTAAATGCAAAAAAACTGGTGGATCAGTTTGGTTCTGCGGAAAACATATTCAGGGCGCATGTCAGGGACATCGAAGCCATTGAAGATATCGGGCTGATCAAAGCAAATAAAATTAAACAGTTCCGTGATTTCAAATCAGCAGAAAACGAGATCCGGTTTATTGAAAAATATAAGATTGAACCGCTGTTCCTCACTGATCCCGGCTACCCGCGGCGCTTACTGAACTGTTATGATCCGCCAACCTTATTGTTTTACCGCGGCAATGCAAATCTCAACAGTTCAAGGATCATTTCAATCATCGGCACAAGATCAAGTACAGACTATGGCAAGGCAATTACAGAAAAACTGGTGCAGGCTGTACAATCTTATGATGTCATAATAGTCAGCGGACTTGCTTTCGGGATTGATTCATTTGCACACAGGGCAGCGATCAGGAACAACGTTCCAACCATCGGGGTACTTGCTCACGGACTTGATACCATTTATCCGCCCGAGCATTCGGCCCTTGCAAAAAATATGATAAAACATGGTGGCCTGTTATCAGAATTCAAAAGCAATACGCAGCCGGACAAACATAACTTTCCCAGCAGGAACCGCGTAGTTGCCGGCATAAGCGATGCAACGATAGTGATAGAAACGGGTATAAAGGGTGGCAGTCTTATAACTGCAAACCTGGCCAACAGTTATCACCGGGATGTATTTGCATGTCCCGGAAGAATCACAGATTCAAAAAGCCTGGGATGTAACCTGCTGATTAAAACGCATAAGGCCAGTTTACTGACTTCACCGGAAGAATTTATTGAAACAATGGGTTGGAACGATGATAAAGCCGTTAAGCAAAAAAAGGCGATGCTGCTGTTCAATGACCTGGATGAAAATGAGCAGAAAATTATCGGTCTGCTAAAGGATAACGCCCCGATGCATATCGATGAACTCATGTTCAGAAGCGGCATGAGTAACAGTCTCACGGCTTCAGTGATACTTGCATTGGAGCTGCGGAGCATCATTGCAACCTTACCCGGAAAAAGATTTAACCTTATCTGAGCAATTTCGATTTGTATAACGTTTGTGAATCCTCAGAGTAAAGACGAGGTATTTGTATAACGTTTGTGACTCGTCAGAGTAAAGACGAGGAACAGGCAGTTAAGGGCATTGCAAAAAAAAGAGTGCATCGGTGTGATGCACTCTTTTAATAAACTTACTGATGGATATCTTCATCAGCCCGCTAACCAATGAACTCTTTGATCAGCCCGCAAATAAATTTTTACTAATTGTTCTTCTGTTAATGCTACTTCACAGAAAAACGTACGAACTCTCCGAAACCAATGGTAGACATACCAGTGATACCCTGTCCCGAGCCTAACCCTACTGTGGGGAAAGCCTGGTACTTCCTGGTATCAACATAAATGTCCGGAGCAAAATCGTAAGTGTCATTCAATGCCAGCGGAGCACCAAACAGCGTTGCGATCTCTGCTGCAGTAACGGTAAAGCTGGCAGGTAATGCTGTGACATCTGTTTTATAGACTCTCACATTTTTAGCGGAGGCATTTTTTCTCACCACCACGTCCACTTTAGCAGGAGGTGTGGCGCCGGCAAAATACAGTGCTACCTTAAATTTTCCCTGGAAGGCAGCCTGGTTGGTAAAACTAATTGTTGCAGTGGTCCCCCCGGTCTCAAGATTGGTGGTAACAACCGGTACATCTTCGATGCCTATATTTTTTGGGATGGCACCGTCATCCTTTGAACATCCGGTTAAGATGGTCATTGCGCCGAATACAACAGCTGCGAGTATGTTTATTTTTCTCAGTTTCATAATCTGTAAATTAATAAGTAATAAAACGATCACGGTTGCCAGAACACTTTGTAAGATTCAGGTACCTTTTGTGGCGGTGCATTTGAATTCAATCCAATCTCCGTATTGCTGAAAGGCAGGGACCATGGATACTTACGGTCGTTTGACACCGGGGTAACTTTTCCGTCCGGACTTGTTACGCTGGTCACAGCACCTTCCGGGGCAGGAGCAAACAACACCGGGTAGCCCGTTCTGCGATAGTCAGTATAGTTGTCTATGGGATTTTCAATCCTGTTTATCCATTTTTCAGTCATGATGTACTCAAGCTTTTTAGCAGGGCTGGCCGCATCGAATGCCGCAAGAACGCCTGTTTTGTAGGTGGTGGTTGCCGGTAATGTTGAGATAACAGGCACCGTTTGAGCAGCACCCGCTGAACCCGGTTTTACGTGGTTGATCACCACATGGTCAACCTGTCCGAACGAAGCATCCAAAGCTTTACTGAATGCAGCTTTAGCATCACCCGGGGCAAGGCCAAGATGTATCAGTTCTGCCTCAAGATATAAACGATCTGCATAAGTGATGAATTCATGTGGACGTGCACCGGTGCCGGCATTCTGTGCACCGATTGAGTTTACACTTCTTGCGGCACTGTCATTAAAACGTCCGCCTGCGGGATAAACACCCAGCAGCGAGTAGGTCTGGCTGTTAGATCCATCACGGCACGGTCCGTTGGAGCCAAAGAGGATGGTGATAAAACCACCGTCGCGGTACTCAGTACAGTTTTCAGGTGTTGGGTTCGTTCCGCCAACTGGTGATTTCTGATTGTAGATGTAATAAGGAACCCTTGGATCAGCCAGGCCGGTAAGAATGTTGGCATTTCTGCCTTTCATTATTTCATATAACCACGGGCTGAAAAGCTGGCCTCCACGTTGTGTGGCATTATAATCACCGAAAGCCGGGTGCCTGTCGTCCGTTGTGCTGATTGGACCATACGGAAACATAAAACTTTCGGTCTGCGAATTGATCAATGTATTTGGAGCAGCCAGCAGTGCTGTAACCTTTGCTTTTACGTCCTGTACAAGTCTTACCTGTGTATACAATTTCAATTTGATGGTGTTCGCAGCTTTTATCCAGTTGGCGGTATTGCCTTTGTAGATAAAGTCATCAGTACCGGGTTTCGAAGGATTGAAAGTCGGGTTATTGATATCGGCGATACCCTCATCCAGTAAGGTCAATAACTGCGGATAGATATCAGCACCTTTATCAAACTTAGGTTGGGATATTCCTTCATCAAATTTATCGTATTCAGAATATGGTATATCGCCCCACACGTCAACCATCATACTGACGGTATAAGCTTTCAGTATTTTGGCAATACCTGAATACACGTAACGACTTTCGGTCGGCCCGCGCTCGATGATCACGTTCAGGTTTGATAAGGCACTATATAAGCCGTCCCATCCGGATGCGCCGGCATTGTAACGGTCAGCACCTACCCGACCAGTTACCTGGTGGGTATAAACAGCCATGGTGTTTCCGAGGCCGGTGCCCAAAGCAAGGTTGCCCGCGATGTTACGCTCAGCGGCACTTAACACAAGCGGCAGTCCTACTGAAGAAGGTGTTGGATTGTTAAGGTTCTCGTTTACATCAAGGAACTTCTTACATCCGGTTGCAACACCCCCGATTAGTAAGACCGAAACAAAGTATATGAAATATCTTTTTCTCATGATTCAAATTTTGTTTTGTGTTATTAGAAGGTCACGTTAAGATTGATACCGTACCTTTTTGTACTTGGAGCACCGCCGGTTTCAACACCCTGGGTGCCGCTTCCAACCACTGAATTGATATCCGGATCGAAATGTGTGTACTTAGGAACATTCGGAGCCAGGTACCAGAGGTTACGACCGCTGAGAGAAAGATTAATGCCGGACAATTTCATTCTGCTTACCCATTTTGTAGGCAGGTTATATCCAAAACTAACTTCTCTTAAACGGTATACGGTACCATCAAAAACAGCGTATTCAAATGCACCGTTCGTTGCGAAACTTGCACCGGTACCTGCAGTGAAAAACAAATCATTTGTTGTGACCCTTGTCTGGTTAGGTATTGTTTTACCTGCATCCAGCATTGGGGTATAACGGTTAAGCCCATCTGCTCCTGTTACAGGTGTGGAGTTTCCGTAGATACCGGTTATTACCCTGTTTTTCTCGCGGTCCTCTGTATCTCTTGTTACACCTCTTCCCAGCATACCACTGATGGTTTCAGAATAAAAGTCACCACCAATCGTAGCATCAACAAGTACATTCAATGTAAAACCTTTGAAAGAGAATGTATTGGTAACACCAACTTTAAAATCAGCATTCGGATCGCCCACGATACCATCATTAGGATCCAGATAAGGCATACCTGAAGTAGCGTTGATCAGCAGCTGACCGTCGTCGGAGCGGGCAGAACGTGATCCGCGGAGATAACCGTAAGGCATACCCGCTTCTATCCAGTTGAATCCACCAAGTTGTGCCCTGGTAAGTCCTTCAACCAGTTTCTCAACTGTGTTAACGTTTCTTGTGAAAATACCACGGATGTCCCATACAAAATTCTGGCTTGAAACTGGTGTTACATCCAATGCAACTTCCCAACCAGTATTACGCACTTCTCCGAGATTGGTATAGAATGAACCATAACCTGTTGTCTGTGGAAGATCGATCGCATAGATCAGGTCAGTAGATCTTTTATCGTACCAGGTTACTTCAAGACCAAGTCTGCCTTTGAAGAAACGCATGTCGGAACCGATTTCCAGTTCAGTGGTAAACTCTGGTGTAAGCAGGGTATCATAGATGGAACCACCGCGTGTAGCTAATGGCTGGCCAAGGAAACCTGCCGAATTCAGGTTGAAGATAGGAGATCCATTATGTGGTGCAGCATCGTTTCCGACACGGGCATAACCTGCGCGGATCTTGCCATAATCTAACCAGCCGGATTTCAACTTAAATGCATCCGACCAAACGAGTGAACCGGTAACACCAGGATAAAAATATTGCGCGTTCTCATAAGGAAGTGTTGATGTAAGATCTGTTCTTCCTGTCATGTTAAGAAAAGCAAAGTTCTTATATCCGAGCGAGGCATCACCAAAGATACCTACGAGTCTTCTTTTGGTGCGTGAGTCATTAGAGAAAGTCTGGCGGCGGGTATTAGTCAGATTATACAATCCCGGTATTACAAAGTCAACACCGTATACCTGCTGCGCTCTTGTATTTCTTTCGTTTACATCACTACCTATGTTTACATCCAGTGTCCAGTCTTTAGATATCTTGGGCGAAAATACAGCCACGATCTTTCCCTGTATTTCCTGCTGCCTGTTAACAACTTCAGTGATCGTACCTAAGGTATTATCGGCACTTCCATAAGAAGACTTATCAATGATCTGGTCACGGAAAAGCGCATAACTGTTAACACCGGCATTGAAGTCTACCTTGATCCAGTTATTAAATTTATAAGATGCCCTCACGGTAGCAACCAGGCGATCATCAATTGAAGTGATCACGTTGTGATATGCACCCCATACCGGGTTAGTATATTGTCCGTCATTGAAACCGATCTGTGCACCGGCTTTGTTTTCGCTTGGAAATCCAACTATATCCCAGTTCCTTGCCATGGTATAGGTACGACCCCACTGGCTCAGGAAGCTTTGTGCCTGGCCGATGAAGCCACCGGTTTGTTTTGAACGCGCATAAGCCATATTAGCACCGACGGTAAGATTTCCAATAGCGGTCTGACCACCCACACTGATATTATGTTTACGGTAACCGGAATTAGTGATGTACCCGTTCTGATCAAGAGTTGAAACGGTAAGGTTGAAAAGCGAGCTACCCTGTCCACCGTTCAGACCTATGGAGTGTTCCATCAGGTTACCGGTGTTGAACAGGTTCTTAACGTTATCAGGATATGGCTTATAAGCAATTTTTCCATTAGGGAAAAGCTCCGGGTAAGCTGCATACATAGAGGCCCATGTTGTGGCAGGGATAGAGTCAATGCCGGATGCCGAAGTGCCGATCACCACACCGGAAGCGTCGTAGATCACGCCTTTGCCAAACTTCGCTCCCCAGGATCCGTTGGAGGACTGGGTTCTGAAGTTGGCTCCTGCTCCATAAGAATTCTGGAACTCCGGAATATCAGCGATCTTTTCAATTGCATAACCTGCGCGGTAGCTAACGTTGAGGGGTTTGGCACCTTTTCTTGGTGAACCTGATTTTGTAGTGATCAGCAATACACCGTTAGCTGCCCTTGAGCCATACAGCGAAGCCGCGGCGGCGCCTTTCAGCACGTTGATCGATTCAATGTCATTCGGGTCAATATTATTCAAGCCGGAACCGTAAGTACCACCACCGTTGAAAGGATTCGAGGTATTTACTATCGGGTTACTGTAAGGAACTCCATCAACAACAATCAATGGTTCACCACCACTGAAAGAAGATACACCCCTGATCTGGATCCGGGATGCCGCACCGGGTGCACCCTGGCCGGCCCTGATATCAACACCAGGCACTTTTCCGGCAAGTGTGTTCAGCACATTCGGTTCAGATTTCTGTAACAATGTGCCGGGATCAACTTTCGAAACAGCATATCCCAACGCCCTTTCAGAACGTTTGATACCCATGGCCGTTACCACAACCTCAGACAAATCTTCTTTGCTGGAGGATAACATCAGATCCATGGTACTGCTTGAACCTACAACTACTTCCTTGGTAGCATAACTGACGCCGGATACCAATAAGATATCGCCTTTCTGAGCAGGCAACTTAAAATTACCCTGAGCATCGGTAGTGGTACCTGTAGTAGATTTTCCTTTAATAACAACTGAAACAAATGGGATCGGGACACCTTTATCGTCCGTTATCCTGCCGGAGATGGTCAGGACCTGTGACATACCGGCTACTACAAAGCATAGCATAGCCAGCAAAAGACTGGGCAGTTTTTTTCTCATGTGCGTTTTGGTTAGGAAGTGACTGGTAATTATTCTCCCGATGAATATAAATCGATTTATTAAAAAAAAGTTAATTCCAGGGCATAAATCTTAAATATTTCCTTTTACTATCTGTTTTGAATACCCGAAAACATGATTTCCTCTAATAATCGGTCTGGTGCGACTGTCGAATCGACTCCGGATTTTGACATTTTGGACGATCTTTTATATATTAATTATAGGAAGCGATATAGATTAAGGAGTCGTGATAAGGGTTAACGCTTAGCGGTTGAGCAAATCTTGCGGCGTTTGATTGATATACTTGATTGAGCTCAGAGATGTGATCGGGCGTAACCATTCGCTCAACTTTACTAAGATGTGAGCACCCGTTAACATCAGGAATACATGTAACAAACTTATTTGCATATGTATTTTATATCGGCAACTTGTTAATTATCATCAGGACGTGTTAATTTTTATCAATTTAAAACCCTGAAAAATTCATTTGGAAGGGATTTGGCTGTTGCGCTATCTTTGCACATGGCAACAATAAATAACGCATCCAAATCAAGATCTCCCAGGCAAGAAAAGTTTTTTGGTGAAGGATTAACCTTCGATGATGTACTGCTGGTGCCCGCCTACTCTCAGGTTTTACCACGCGAAGTGAGCATCAGATCCCAACTTACAAAAGATATTACGCTCAACATCCCCATGCTGTCTTCAGCCATGGATACTGTTACAGAAGCCAAACTGGCCATAGCCCTTGCACGTGAAGGCGGAATAGGAATTCTTCATAAAAACATGTCCATTGAACAACAGGCCGAACAGGTCCGTAAGGTGAAACGGAGTGAAAGCGGCATGATACTCGATCCGATAACACTTCATGAAGAAGCCGTCCTCGCCGATGCGCTGAAGCTGATGAAGGATAATAAGATCGGTGGGATCCCCATTGTGAACGATCAGAACCAGTTGGTAGGAATTCTAACCAACCGGGATATGCGTTTTGAAACCGATATGAGCAAAAAGGTGAAAAGTGTGATGACAAGCACCAACCTGATCACCGCGCCCGAAGGTACTGATCTCAAAAAAGCAAAGACCATCCTCAGTCAGTATAAGATTGAAAAATTACCTGTCGTTAACAAAGCCGGTAAACTTATCGGTCTTATTACATACCGTGATATACTCCAGTTACATAGTTTCCCCGAGGCCGTCAAAGACTCCTATGGCCGTTTGCTTGTTGGCGCTGCATTGGGAATAACGGAAGATTTACTTGACCGCGCCTCTGCACTTCAGCAGATCGGTGTTGATGTTGTTTGTCTTGATAGTGCACACGGTCACAGCGTAGGTGTGCTGAATGCTTTAAAGAAAGTAAAAAAGAACTTCAAAAAGCTACAGGTCATTGCCGGAAACATAGCTACAGCCAGCGGCGCTACTGCGCTGGTAGAAGCAGGAGCTGATGCTGTTAAAGTGGGAATCGGACCGGGTTCGATCTGTACCACCAGGATAGTGGCCGGTGCAGGTATGCCCCAGATCACGGCTATCATGGAAGCGGCAAGCGCCCTGCATAAACTGAAAGTACCCTTAATTGCGGATGGTGGTATCCGTTATACCGGTGATATGGTAAAGGCATTGGCAGCCGGCGCGAACGTAGTGATGATGGGAAGTGTATTTGCAGGTACAGAAGAAAGTCCCGGTGAAACCATCATCTATGAGGGCCGGAAGTTTAAACAATATCGCGGCATGGGCTCAATCGGTGCGATGAACCGCGGAAGCAGCGATCGTTATTTCCAGGACGTTGAAGACGATGTCAAGAAATTTGTTCCTGAAGGCATCGAGGGCCGGGTTGCTTTTAAAGGAAATCTTCATGAAATAGTTTACCAGTACACCGGTGGTTTAAGGGCCGGTATGGGTTACTGCGGGGCAAAGGATATTGCAGCCCTTCAACAATCGCAGTTCGTGAGAATTACCAATGCAGGTATGCGTGAAAGCCATGCTCATGACATTGAGATCACCAAGGAAGCGCCTAACTATAGCCGTTAGGAAATGATCATCGGTTTTATGCTCACCAAACATTGCCGGCACTTCATGAGACTGTTATTAATTGTTGGTTTCCTCTTTTGTAAATCGCTGGCATTTGCACAGAATGATACGGCTGTGCGAGGTACAGATTCGTGCAATCTCCGGGTAAGCGTGCTCACCTGCGGACCGGGAGAGGATCTGTATTCGATCTTCGGGCACTCGGCCATCAGGGTTACGGATGCCAATGCCGGCATGGACATCGTTTTTAACTATGGAACGATGGAGTTTGATGACTTTTCGTTTTATGTAAAGTTTACCAAAGGCCAGATGTTATATTACCTGTCTTATACGGATATACATTCATTCCTGTATGAATACCAGGTTACCCGCCGCAGCGTAATAGAACAACAATTGCATATGACCTGTGAAGATAAGATGCGGTTGTTCGAAGCGCTAAAGCTGAATGCGCAGGAAGAAAACAAGTATTATAATTATTCCTTTCTCTACGACAATTGCTCAACGCGGATCCGCGATATCATCTCGAGGCAACCAAGATCACTGGTACGTTTTAATAACATTTTACCGCCGGAGGTGCCCACGTTCAGGAACATGATCCATGAATACCTGCACAGGGGTCAGCAACACTGGAGCAAACTCGGCATTGATCTTTTGCTCGGTTCATTGATCGACAAAAAGGTTACGAATGAACAATCGATGTTTCTACCCGACTACCTGATGAAGGGTTTTGACAGTGCAAGCATCCTGACCAAACCGGATCCCGCGGCATTATCCCCACTGGTCATCTCTAAACCTTACCTGTACCAGCCAAAGGTTAAGGAATTGTCGATGCCCTGGATTAATCCATATCTCGTACTCACTACGGTTTCCATTTTGTTCCTGATCACGAGTTTTTTAAGTTCTACCCGGGAAAGAACGGTGAGGATCATGGACAAATCGCTGTTCTTCGTTACCGGGCTACTTGGCCTCCTGATGGTTTGCCTCTGGCTGTTCAGGGAGGATACGGTTTGTCGTAACAATCTGAACATTATCTGGGCCCTGCCAACCCATGCCGTAGCGGCGTTTTTCATCGGCAAACAAAATCCCTGGATCAAACCTTATTTCCGCGTTTCCGGCATCCTGGGGGCATTATTGTTGCTGGGCTGGCCATGGTGGCCACAGGAGCTCAATAACTCACTGATACCCGTGGTCTTATTGCTGGTTATCCGCTCCTTTACCCGCTCAAAAAAATAAAATCATGACGAAATCATTAAGTCACAACAACGGTAGCCTCAGCTATTCAGTTTATGGGAAAGGAAAGGCCGTCATGCTGGTGCACGGGTTCGGGGAAGACAGCAGCATCTGGAATAACCAGGTCAGCCGGTTTAAAGAAGATTTCCAGCTCATCGTTCCCGACCTGCCCGGAAGTGGCAAATCGGACTTTGCGCCGGAGATCTTTAGTATGGATGACCATGCGGACCTGCTGTTGCAGGTACTGGATGCCGAAAAACTGGAGGCGGCTGACATAGTGGGCCATTCCATGGGCGGGTATATTGCCCTCGCTTTTGCCGAAAAACATCACGAAAGGATTACCGGGCTCTGTCTTTTTCATTCCACCGCATATGCAGACAACCAGGAAAAGATCGAATCCAGGCGAAAAAGCATCGAATTCATCAAACAACACGGCTCTTTCAAATTTCTCCAACAAGCCACGCCAAATCTATTCTCTGACAAGACAAAAACCGAAAATCCTGGCCTTGTAGAGGAAATTATCGCCAGATATTCCAACTTCTACGCAGAATCGCTCGTACATTACTACGAAGCGATGATTCAGAGACCCGACAGGTCCGAAGTGTTAAGAAAACTGTCCAAACCTGTGCTTTTTATTGCGGGAGAGCAGGATACCGCCATCCCGTTAAAGCATATGCTGGAACAATCTTATTTGCCTGAATTGTCCTATTTTCATTCTCTAAAGAATTCCGGCCATATGGGTATGCTGGAAGAACCCGACCTAAGCAATCATTACCTGGAGATTCTCCTTAATAACAGCTGACCGCGGGCACCAGTGAATACTGTGGACTAATTGCATGAAGAAGTTTCTGGCTATACTTATTGGTATAATTGGTATGATACTGCCTGTTATGGCGGAGCATATCAAGGGCGGTGAGTTATTCTATACTTATGTGGGGCCAGGTTCCGCGCCCGGAACCTCCAACTATCTCGTATCGCTTAAACTTTATATTGATTGCAGCGCTTCGAGTTCCGGCCAGCTGGATCCAAGTATTTCCCTGACTGTTTTCAACAAATCCAACAATACCCAGTACGGTTCGGTCATCTCGGCACCATTTACCGGTGAAAGCTTTAGTAAATTTGACCCGGCTTCCAATCCCTGTATAGGCAATCCGCCAACTGATGTTTGTTACCGCGTTCGGGTTTACAGCGCAAACGTAACCCTACCCGATTCCCAGGCGGGTTATATCATTTCATTTCAGCGTTGCTGCCGGATAGGCGGTATCGTAAATCTCTCCCAGCCCAGCAACTCGGCTGGTGCAACTTATTTTTGTGAGATACCCGGCACCGGTGTTGCGCCGGATGCCTATAAAAATTCAAGCCCAAGGTTTTCAACCAATGATGCTACTGCCATCTGCACCAACAGTGCCTTTACACTCGATTTTTCTGCGGAGCAGCCGGAAGCAGGTGATTCGCTCGTGTATATGCTTTGCAGCGGCTTTGTTGGCGGATCACAGCAAAATCCAAATCCTTCGCTGAGCAGCACGCCCCCGTTTGTGGAACTGAAATACGCCAATCCTTACAGCGGCACATCACCACTGGGATCAAGGGTCAGCATGGATTCAAAAACCGGCCTGATAACCGGCATAGCCCCGGTGGTCCTCGGCCAGTATGTTATTACTGCCTGCGCGTATGAATACCGCAAGGGTGTGCTGATCAACGTCCATAAAAAAGATATTCACGTACGGGTGTCAGATTGCGTTCCACTAAAAGCTTTCCTCAAACCCGACTACTCTTTCTGCGATGACTTCCTGGTTTCTTTTAAAAATGAGCAGAATAATCCCCCCGGATCAGTGTATAGCTGGGATTTTGGAGACGGCACACCCGTCGTAAACTCTACGGATGCGCAGGGAGCCGTAAATCACCAGTACGCTGACACCGGCACTTACCGCGTAAAAGTAAAGGTTGTTCTGGCCGGCCAGTGCGTAGACGAGACCTCAACGCTGGCAAAGGTTTATCCTGGTTTTTTTCCCGGGTTTACCACCCTGGGTACCTGTGTATTGCTTCCGTTGCAGTTTGTTGATACCACATCCTCAAGATATGGACAGGCCAGTAAGTGGACCTGGAACTTTGGTGACGCATCAACACTCGCTGATACTTCCTCTAAGGCAAACCCATCCTGGAAGTTCAGTTCGACCGGCATAAAAGACGTAGAACTGATCGTTGAAAGTTCCAAGGGATGCCGCGATACCATCTCGCAAAAGGTAGAGGTGAGGGACAAGCCACCGGTGCTGCTGGCCTTCAAGGATACGCTGATCTGCAATATCGATACCCTCCAGTTAAAAGCTACCGGTCCCGGTCTTTATTCATGGACACCACTCAGCGGTAATATCATGAATGCGAATACTGCCACACCATTGGTATGGCCGAAAACAACAACCACCTACCAGGTGAGCCTGGATGAAAATGGTTGTGTAAATACCGACATCGTGCGGGTGCGCGTGGTTGATTTTGTGACTCTTGATGCAGGCCCGGATACGACGATCTGTTTAACAGACAGCGTTCGCCTGCGGCCTTCGGGTGATGGTCTGAAGTTTACCTGGACCCCTGCCGCAACGCTGGATAATCCCGGGGTCCGCAATCCGCTCGCTTTCCCGATAACAACCACACAATACAATGTAAGAGCTGATATCGGTAAATGTTCCGCTTTCGGTGATGTAAACATTAAGACGGTTCCATATCCCATTGCCAATGCAGGAAATGATACCGTGATCTGTTTCGCAGATCCGGCATTTATCAATGCAAGTATTGTGGGCAGTAGATTCAACTGGTCACCCATCAGCACCCTCAATAATTCATCGGTACTAAACCCCGTCGCTACTCCAAGGGCCACCACGATTTATACACTACGCGCCTATGATACCCTTGGGTGTCCAAAGCCGGGTATTTCGGAGGTAGAGATCAGGGTAAGGGAGCGAATAAAGGCATTTGCAGGGAACGATACTTCGATAGTTATCGGTCAGCCTTTAAAACTCAATGCAACCGGCGCAGATCTGTATGAATGGACCCCACCCGCGGGGCTTGACCAGCGGAACATTTCGACTCCTACTGCAAGGATCAACGATAATGCTACCTATATACTCCGCGCATTTACCGAAGAAGGTTGCCAGGCATATGATACCATTAATATAAAGGTGTTCAAAACACAGCCCGACATTTTTGTACCGAATGCGTTTAATCCGACCGGTACAAAAAACACTGTCTTCAGACCGGTCCCGGTAGGAATTTCTTCACTGGATTATTTCCGAATTTATAACCGTTGGGGGCAACTCGTGTTCCAGACAACGGAGATCGGCAAGGGCTGGGACGGAAGACTGGCGGGCAAAAACCAGGATGCCGGCGCCTATGTCTGGACCGTCAGCGGTAAAGATTATACCGGTAAAACTGTTGTGAAACGAGGCTCACTCGTACTGTTGCGATGATGCAGATCGCTGCAAAAATTTATGTTGAAGCAAATTATAATTCTTTCGGAACAGCGTAGTCTTTGATGAACAAAAACGCTTAAATTGATAGTGGTTTCTATTTCTCCCTATCCAAATTCATCCTGTGAAATCTGCTACCCCTTGCGTTCAAATATGTTTTGAACGTGGCAAACCCCGACGTGAGAACATCCGTATTTAATGCTTACGAGTGAATGAAAAAACTGTTTTTAATAACTTGCCTGACTATCCTATGGATGCAAAACATCCTGGCCAGGCATATTAAAGGCGGTGAGATCTCCTACGAATACCAGGGTCCCGGCAGCACCCCGAACACGGACCGGTATGTAATCACCCTTCGTCTGTTTCTTGAATGCAATGCATCCGGTCAGCAACTGGATGAAATGGCCAATATTGGTATATTCCGTATTTCCGACAACCAGTCAATACCCGGATCACCGTTTAATTTTCCTTTGGTGGGTGATGAGTTCATCAATATCCGCCAGCCGAATCCCTGTATCGTCAATCCTTCGCCGGTATGTTACCGCCTAAGAACCTATGTATCGAGCGTGGAGCTACCCCGGGACCCCATCGGGCATACCGCCGTGTTCCAGCGTTGCTGCCGCATCGAAAATCTTTCCAATCTCAGCCCCAACAACAATATCGGCTCCTCCTATACCAGCAACATTCATGGTACGAATTCCATACTTCCGGGTGAAAAGAATTCAAGCCCTTCTTTTGCGATCAAAGACACTGTATTGATCTGCCAGAACCGTCCCTTTGAACTGGATTTCGGGGCTGTTGATCCTGACCGCGACTCACTATCATACGAGTTTATCGAAGCCTTTAATGCACCCGGTGGCGGCGGAGGTGGTATCTTGAATCCCGTTCCACCCGGCTCCATACAATTTGTAAACTATGCTTCCGGTTTCTCAGGTAAAGAGCCGCTGGGTAAAGGGGTAACGATCAACCCGTCTACCGGCTTAATTGCGGGTTTGGCGCCTAAGGGAGGCGACTACGTAATGAGCGTTATCGTGCGGGAATGGCGGCACGGCAAAATGATCAGTGATCACCGGAAAGATTTCAATATCAAGGTAGATGAACGATGCGATCTTGCTGCTGCCCTGTTAAAGCCCGCTTACAGCACCTGTGATGATTTTAGCTTCACGTTTCAGAACGAAGCACCGCCCAGCTCCCTGATAAAAACCTACACCTGGGAATTTGGCGATAAATCAGCCTCAGGTTCAAAGCTTGCCTCGCCCAGCTTTACATATTCTGACACCGGCGTTTATGATATAAAACTGGTGATCAATAAAAATGATCAGTGCTCCGATTCTGCAACTTCAAAATTGTCCGTGTTCCCCGGCTTCTCTCCCGGCTTTGCTCTTTCGGGTTCATGCTACCAGAATCCTTTTATTTTCACGGATACCACCAAAGCCGCGTATGGGGCGGTAGACAGCTGGTACTGGAACTTTGGAGATGAAACGGCGATCAATGATACAAACAATGTCAGGAGTGCCTCATGGAAATATCCCGTTGCCGGTTTTAAACAGGTAGTCTTTAAAGTAACTACAACCAAAGGTTGTGAAGCAAATATCACGAGGGTGATCGAGGTGAGGGATAAGCCGTTGGTCGACCTCGCCTTCCGCGATACGCTAATCTGCAGCCTCGATACCCTGCAGCTGGGTGCCCGGGGAGGCGGAACATTTAACTGGTCACCGGCTTATAACCTGATCAACCCGGGTGTTATCAACCCGCTTGTATATCCAAAGACCACCACCTGGTATTATGTTCATCTGAATGATAACGGGTGCGTGAATACTGATTCCGTTCGTGTGCGTGTTGTTGACCAGGTTACGCTGTCTGCAACACCTGATTCTACGATCTGCTTAACCGATCCGGCGCAGTTAAATGCCTATGGCGATGGTTTGAAATATAGCTGGACGCAGGGCTCAACGCTGAACAATCCGTTGGTCAGGAACCCAGTTGCGCGACCGGGAGGGAACACCGTATACACAGTTACTGCTTCCATAGGCAAATGCTCAAAAACAGAAGACGTAAATATCTATACCGTGCCCTATCCGCTTGCAAATGCGGGCAGGGATACGACGGTTTGCTTTGATGATACGGCACATCTTCATGCTTCAATCAAGGGGAATCGTTTTGTCTGGACACCGGTAAATACACTGGGCAATGGTACAAGCCTTGACCCTATTGCTTTCCCGAGAAGGTCAACCGTATACACGCTCACTGTCTTCGATAATATCGGTTGTCCGAAACCGGGAGTTGATGATATCCTGGTAAGTGTGAAAGATAAGATCAATGCTTTCGCCGGCAATGATACTTCGGTCGTATCCGGCCAGCCGCTCCAACTGGCTGGTACCGGGTCAGAGCTTATTGAATGGACACCGTCTCTGCATCTGAGCCGCAGTAATATTGCAGGACCTGTAGTGAAGTTAACGGAAGATATGACTTATGTGATGCGCGCGTTTACGGAGGAAGGATGTTCTGCACTGGATACTATTAATATCAAGGTGTTCAAATCGGGCCCGGATATTTTTGTTCCAAATGCATTTTCACCAACGGGGCGCAACCGTGTATTCAGGCCGATCCCTGTTGGCATTAAACAGTTAAAATATTTCCGCGTGTTCAACCGCTATGGTCAGCTGGTATATGAAACTTCAGAAGTTGGCAAAGGCTGGGACGGCATGATCAGTGGCAAGCTGCAGCAAAGCGGAACTTACGTCTGGATGGTCAGTGGCATCGATTATACCGGCAAGGCTCTGCAAAAGCGAGGGACCGCGATGTTGATACGGTGATTATCCGGCAATGTTGATACCATAATTCATCTTGACAACGTCGCAGTTGTTGTTGAAGCCGTAGATGCGGCTGCTGTTTTTTTCAGCAACAATACATACCCACACAGTTTCTTTTTTGATTTATTTACCTGCACCGGTTTGATCATATGGTACTCAGTTGTTTTGGGAACATAGTTATAAGAGATGATATTACCATCTACTTCGCCCCATTGATTTTTTTTATAAACAACCTGCTTCTCGCTCCAGTCAAACATACGCACTTCGTAAAGTTTTGAACCGGGGTCGCCGATAAAAATAAACTGGTACCAGGTACCTTCATTCATAGGCACAACTATGGGCATTTCATACTGACTTTCCATGGTCATAGAAGCTTCGCGTACTATGCTATAGCCCTGGGTTGAATATACCTGTTTGAGACTGTCTATCGAAATCTGGTAAGGTTTGATATCACATCCCTGTTGTTTGATAAGATCGCTTTGAGCAGAAAGGCGGGATGAAAAGAATAAGCACGAGGATGCTATAATGATATGGCAAAGGGTCATTTTCATAATCAGGATTTATTGGACGGTTTCAGTACTTAAAACTAGTCATAGATTTTGATTGATCAAAGCGCTGGCCACAGTTTTCTACCGGTCCGGCCCTGTTTGATCGATTATTGTCTTTGCTGGCTTTAATGTTATCTTATTCGCTTTTATAACGACTGCCCGCCGCTGATTATTACAAAAACTCTGCGGATTTTACCCCTACAAAAAAGTAAATAATCACCCTTTAAAAGTGATAAAAGAGTTTGCCTGTGCCGTGCAGGTAACTACAAGGTCGTTGATGCAAACATGGGCGGGAAGTGTTGCACAATAGTAACAGATGTCTGCAATATCTTCGGCCGCAAGTGGTGTATACCCTTCATAAACTTTTGCTGCCGTTTCTTCATCGCCCTTAAATCTTACCCGCGAAAATTCGGTATCAGCAGCACCCGGGTGAACAGCGGTCACTTTTATTCCATGCCTTAATAAGTCTGTGCGCATTGCTTTTGATATGGCATCTACCGCATGTTTTGTTGCGCAGTAAACATTCCCTTTTTCATACACTTCTTTACCGGCCGTTGAACCGATATTAATGATCTGTCCGCCTTTCGCACTTATCATAAAAGGTACCACTGCTTTTGTTACGTATAGCAGTCCCTTCAGATTGGTATCGATCATCGTGTCCCAGTCATCAAGCGATGCTTCTTCAAAGTAGTCGCGGCCAAGCGCCAGCCCGGCATTATTGATCAACAGATCTATAGCCTTCCATTCTTCGGGCAAGCCTGCAATTGCGGTAGCAACCGCCTCACGATCCTGCACATCAAATTCCAGGGGTAAAATCCTGGTTCCGTATTTATCCTTCAGCTCTTTGCTTAACTTTTCGAGACGATCTTTTCTTCTGCCCGTTATGATCACATCATAACCTGATGAACCAAATTTTTCTGCAATTGCTTTTCCAAAACCTGAAGTTGCTCCTGTAACCAAAATTATTTTACCCATAGTGCTTTATCTAAGAAAGCACAATTTAAGATATGCATCAGAAAGTTACTGGACTCAACCAGGAGTTATGGATAATAAAACCGTGATCCCCGGTTGGCACCCAACCCAGACCGACAGTTCTCAGCCTCCTGTGAACCACATTTCTGAGTCTCCCGTGATTATGATTTCATCGGTTGCCGTAAACCATATTTCTCAGTTTGCAGTGAGCAATAGTTCTTAGCTATGGTAACAAAGATGGTTGTGATTATTGTGCCAGCGAAATACGGAGCTGCATACCTGCGCGTGTCGTAGTTATTGGCGGGGAAGTGGAGATCTTTGGCTCAACACGGCGCTGCTCGAAATACAGCTTGATGTTGACCCTGTTACTGAGCACGTAATCGATAGATGGATTAATAAACAATACTTTCTGGCCCGCAGTAGGCAGTGCCTGGGTCTGGTCGAGACGGCTGTTTGCGGTGGCATCATCCCGCATACTTACATCGAGCCTGAAGCTTGCATCGTTCTGCATTGGCTTGCCCTTGATACGGATAAAGGAGAAGGCTCCACGTTTGCGGTAACCTGCACCTATGGTATATTCAGTAGATTTCGCTTCACTTACCTGGAAGTCGATAAGACTGAGGCTCACCGTGCGCGACTTTTTGTAATCAAAACTCATGGTCACCTGGTTCGTGAACTGCATGTCAAAGTTGATCATCGGTTCAAAACGCTCGCTGATGGAAATATTCGGAACAAGGAAATATGGAATAAAACTTCCGGTCAACGTATCAATAAAGCTTGGGTAACTGAGCCTGAAAGGATCCTGGAACAACAGGGACGAATTGAAACTGTTCATGCTAAGGTTTGCATTATACGCATGGCTCACACTGAAGGCACTGAACACCTTATCAAGATTGCCAATCCGGTTCAGGCCATTGTAAGTGATCCTCCAGTTTGGTCTTGGCAGGATGCCTGAGAACGGATTTGATTTAATACTTGGGTTATTCTGCTTGATCAGTGGTACGGTATTCGGGTCCTTATCTGTGTAAGCAGCCAGGAAAGCTGGTAATAATACATCCTGGGCATAGCGGCTATAACCATTATAATAACCATCCGAAAGGAACTTCTCGTTAGCCGGCAGGTTCTGCCAATACGGGTTCCCTTTTGCAAGCCTTTCAGATAAGATGATACGGTTGTCCTCAAAGGTCCTGAACGTTTTCGTTACCTCGGTGGCACTGAACTTCTCGAACATCGTTTGATACGATATATAACTTACGTTGAAACTACCCGCGGTATATGGATTCAATCTGACAAAACCACCAAGTCCACCGGTGTCCTTGTATAATTCGCTGTAACCCTTACCAAAACTTTTATCAATATTAAGGTCTATAGTCAGATCCCTGATGGGAACAAGCTGGGCATTGATGGTAATCTTTTGATTATAATCCTGCCGGTTCTGATAGTTGAAGTTACTGTCGGCAGTTAACCAGCCTTTTTGTGCAAACCTGTTGATCATACTCGTGTCTGGTTGCTGACCAAATATGAATCCGAGACCGGGTGCACCGGATTTGAAGTTCATACCAAGTATATGTGTACTGTCGGTATAACCGTAAATAGTGGAACTGGCGGTTTCCGCATAAGTAATACTCACTCTCTTCAGCGAAGTGATCAACCTGCCGGCGAATTTGAGTGCGCCGCTGATCTGTGGGGGATCATTTTTATCTCTTGGCCGTTTCGCGTTCAGACTGTCACCCGCAGCCGCAGCCGGGTTCGCTTCTGCCTGCTCTTCCTCTAATGCACGTAACCATCGTGACTTTGCATAAAGGCGCGTGAAGTCCAGTTCACCCGTCGCATTTTTCTGTTGACTGTTTGATATTGAGTTTCCAAAGTTGCGTGCAATCAGTGAGGCACCTAGCCAGTCATAGGTCGCCACATAACCTAACCGGATATTTGTCCAGTCGAGCAATGGCACCTTCGCTGTAGGTAAGGTATAGGAGAAGTTTGCATTCTGCTGGTACAGGATGGTTCTACCACCCTTCACAAAATTATCCCACATCCTTGCTTTCTCCCCCTTATCCAAACGGCCGGAATCTTCATCGATCCATGATTTGTTCACGGCTGTATAGTCAATGTTCAGTGAACGTGTCAGGTCCCATCGCAGGTTATAATAGCGGTCAAAGGTGAAGTATTTGTCATAAGTCTCCGGGATGAATCCTTTTGGTGTACCGACACTGCGTGGACGGAAACTACCAAACTGCCGGTTAACATCTGCACGGAACCCCAGCAAAGAAGGAAGATAATTGATGTTCAGATCCTTCACCAACGACAACCACGGTGACGGCGATTTGATTGCGCGCTTCAGTGGTTCCCAGTATTTTGGCGTGGCCACATAATTATATCCAAGCCCCGCCCGATGACGCGTCACCTTATTATTTTCAATAAGCGGGTTATGTTGTTCTTCTTTATAATAAGAATAGCTCACGTCGATATTTTCAATGCTCCATGGCTTCTGCACCTTGCCCGTTGTGTTATTTTTTTTCACGTTGGTGAAGTTGAGCGTTGTGATGGTGCGCACATCAACCGCATCTTCGCGTATGGAATCTTTTTGCTCCGCCGGCGCAGCTTTCAGCTTATCCTTCAGTTTAATATCCAGGTCATATGGATCATATTCCGGTGTTGAAACTGCTTTTTGAAATCCTGCATAAACCGGGATCGAGATACCTGCTTTTTCCGGCAATAACTTTCCGAGCTCAAGATTAGTCGCAATATCATACTGGTCATAATTTTCTCTCGACCTTTCATTCACCCGTTGTTCGAGCAATCCGAAGCCGATACTCCTTGAGCCACCGGATACATATAGGGTACCCAGGTCTGCAAGTTTTATATCAACCCGGCCCAATGCCGCCCAGCCGGCCTTTTCATCAAGTTCAGACAAACGCAGTTCGTTAAACCATAGTTCCGTACAAGCCGTAGCCTGTCTTCGGTTTTCCACACCAAGGAAAAATATCCTGATCTCACCGAGATTCGGGTTACCGAGTATACCATACTCCCTGCCATCACTGTCGATCTGTTTAAAATAAGTTCCGACACTGCCGGCCACATTCCGGACCACTTTTAGTTTTGTCAGTCTTTCTATGGAAAGACTCATTTCATTCTGCGATGGCCAAATCACCGCATCATCAGAGGTGCCCCATGGCGTCATCTTTAACGGGATCTTGATCTCATAATAGTTATTGATCAGGTCCGCACCAATTCTTATGATACTGTATAATTCGTTGTCTTTGATATCGCCGCTCGAGTTTACTGATTCAGCATGAACAAAAAGTTCGAGCTTACCATACTGCCTCAGGTCAAGATTCATGGTTTTGAACACTCCCCTTGATTCGTTTTGTTTGAGATCGCAGGTCTGGATACTCAGTGATTGCTCATTTAACAACAGGTTTACGTTGTTGTTGCTTAATTGTTGCTGGCGCACAACTCCCGGTGGTGTCCGGTAAGGTATCGGCGTACGTGAACTGTTTTCCTCAACGTTAACCGCAAGCTGGTTAAAAGATGTTGTTGAATTGGCCGGAATAGGAAGGTATTGACC